>JBBQRC010000021.1:0-15709 GCA_038215215.1 Pirellulales bacterium | reverse complement strand
ATTCAGAATCGTCATCAGCAGATTGTTGAACTCGTGCGTGGTGGTACTCGTCAACTCGCCTATTGTGGCCATGCGTTGCGCTTGCTCCAACTGAGCTTTGAGTATCGCTACTTGTTCTTCGAGTTCTACTGACTCAGCCGAGGCCGCTTGACGCATGTTCGTCCCTAGTGTGAAGGTTGGTCTCGCATGAGATCACTATTGATAAACTATCGGTCAAATTACTCGCAAAATCTAGCCAACCTCCAGGCTGGCAAGTGGGGGCAGTAAGAACCTGTCCGAAAAGGGGTCTGACCCTCTCCGGCGAGCAGAAAAAACCAATGAAATCGAATCGCCTCCAAAGGGTCAGACCCCTTTTCGGACAGGCTCTTAGCGGCGCACACGCTCCTACAGCCGCCTTTGCCTGTTATGCTAGAGAATCGTCGCGGGCAGCCCAACTGCTGCACGCCTGGGAATAGGCACTCAACGAAGCTCTAGAATATACTGCCGTCATCGGTGGATGGCACATTACTGGGACGAGCTTGTGGATAGCATCATGCTGCGAATGATAACTTTCTTACTGCTTTGGATCAGTTCAAGTGCCCTGCTTATGGCGCAAGAGACTGATATTCTGTTGCCCGCCAAAGAGGCGGCCGCGACGATGAAAGTCCCACCAGGATTTCAAGTGACCTTGTTCGCCGGTGAGCCCGAGGTGCAACAGCCGATCGGCTTTTGCATTGATGACCGTAGCCGCTTATGGGTGGCTGAAGCTTACAGTTATCCCGTTCATGGCACGCAAGCCGCCGGAGATCGCATCCTGATCCTCGAGGATAGCGACGGAGATGGGCAGCATGACAAACGGACCGTTTTTTTTGAAGGCCTAAACTACGTCACCGGTATCGAAGTGGGTTTCGGTGGTGCCTGGGTCATGTCTCCTCCCTACTTTTATTTTATTCCCGATCGAGACGGTGATGATCGTCCGGACGGTGCGCCCGAAGTAATACTGGATGGCTTTGGCAATCATGACAACGCACACAATCTCGCAAATGGATTTGCTTGGGGACCGGATGGTTGGTTGTATGGCACGCATGGCCGCACCAATTGGTCAATGATCGGTAAACCTGGAACGCCCGAAAATGAACGCGTTCGATTTGACGGCGGTGTTTACCGTTACCATCCGGTGCATCGCGTTTGGGAGCCGTACGCAGACGGGACGACCAACCCCTGGGGCATTGATTGGAACGACTACGGTCATGCCTTTGTTTGCAACTGTGTCAATCCTCATTTGTTCCAAGTCATTCAAGGTGCGCATTATGAACCCTGGCGCGGCCGAGCCAGTAGTCAGTATGCTTATCAGCGGATTGATACGATCGCGGACCATTTGCATTTTGTTGGTTTGAGCAATGTTCGCAAGGGACTCGGCTCAGTAGAAGAAGACGCTGCGGGTGGCGGACACGCACATTGCGGCACGATGATTTACTTGGGCGATAGTCTTCCGGCAGCATATCGCAACACGCTGTTCACGAACAATATTCACGGACGACGTATTAATAACGACATCCTCAATCGTCAGGGCTCTGGGTACGTGGCCTCGCACGGAGCAGACTTGATGCGATCGCAAGATCCCTGGTTCATGGGAGTCACACTGGCTTATGGACCCGCGGGCGAAATTTACGTGAGCGATTGGTCTGATACAGGCGAATGCCATAGTGTTCGCAACACTCAACGTCAAACGGGTCGCATTTACCGGCTGACTTACGGCGCACCCAAGCGGCCCCCTCTCGAATTGGCGCTGCGTACCGACGCAGAACTGACTGAACTGCAGTTACACGACAACGATTGGTTTGTGCGACATGCACGCCGCTTGCTGCAAGAGCGGTCCGCCAGTGGTCGCGACATGTCAGCCGTGAAAGGACAACTCCGCGACATGTTCGTCAGTCAAGCTGAGATACCGAAGAAACTGCGGGCTATGTGGGCATTGAAGGTGATTGGCGGCTTGGACGAGGCCTGGCTAATCGAAGCCCTGGGCCACTCTAGCGAAGATGTCCGTGCTTGGGCGGTCACCTTTTTGTGTGAAAACAACCAGCCATCCCCAGCCGCCTTAGAAAAATTCGTAGAGCTGGCTGCCCAAGGTACTTCGGCCCTCGTGCGGCTAAGCCTCGCTAGCGGGCTGCAACGTATCGCTCCACAGGAGCGTTGGCCAATCGCGACCGCACTGGCGGCACATGAGGAAGATCAAGCAGATCAGAATCTGCCGCTGATGTTGTGGTATGGCTGTGAGCCGCTGATCGACGCGGATTTGGTTCAATTCGCGCGACTCGGTGCCACGGCGAAAATAGCGAGAGTCAGTGTTAATGTTGCTCGCCGCATTGCTTCCGCTCCGACTGCCGCAGATGGTCTAGAACTACTCTGCGAGTTTCTGGCCAAACCGATCGATGAACAAGCGACTCGCAGCTTACTAACGGGAATTCTTGAAGGGGTTGAAGGCAAACGTCGGGTTCCCATGCCGGTGACTTGGAGCGCGGCCTTTGAACGGCTGAGTCAAAACAATGATCCGCGCGTGCGCGAGATGGCGATCGAGTTAGCCGTGGTCTTCGACGACGCTAACGCATTGGCCACGCTGCAGCAACTCGCCCTGGACTCTTCGCGCGCTGCCACCGATCGCAGTCGAGCGATCGAGGCCTTGGTCGCCAAGCGCTTTGTGGGCTTCGAATTGAACTTGCTCAACTTCGTCGCAGATGCCGCCGTGCGATCTGCGGCACTGCGAGGTTTGGCCAACTACAACCATCCACAAACCGCGACAGTCATTCTTAAAACCTATGACCTGATGAACGCCAGTGACCGGCAAACGGCTCAAGCGACGCTGGCATCGCGGGTTGCTTGGACCCGTTCGCTACTGGATGAAGTGGAAGCGAAACGCATCTCGGCCAGCGAACTGACTGCCTACACGGCGCGGCAGATTCGCTCGTTGGGCGACGCCAAATTAACCGCTCGACTCACTCTTGCATGGGGCGAGCTACACGAGACTCCCGCGGATACAGCCAAAAAGATTGCGGCGATCAAAAAATGGCTAACCGCCGAAGTCATGGCAAAAGCCGATATGAACCATGGGCAACAGCTCTTTAAAAAGCAGTGCGCCAACTGCCATCAGTTTTTTGGTGAAGGAGGCAAGATCGGTCCTGACATCACCGGCGCGCAACGCAGCAACCTCGACTATATGCTGGAAAACATCGTCGATCCCAACTCGGCGGTAGCCAAAGACTACCAAATGGAGATCGTGCAAACCGCCGATGGCCGCGTTATAACGGGCTTAGTTGAATCCGCGAATGCAGATACGGTCGTGGTACAAACCGCCACGGAGCGCCTCGTGATCCGCAAAGAAGATATCGAGTTACGCAAGCAATCGCGAGTCTCGATCATGCCACAGGGATTATTGGAACCGCTAAGCGAAGACGATATTCGCGATCTTTTTGCCTATTTGCAGCGCCGGCAGTAGCAGCCTCGCCGCGAAGTGGGTGTCAAGAGAAGCGGGCGATGTACTTACACAGGGCTGATCGTAACCACCACAGCCTTAAATGCTGGGGTTTTGGATTGAGGGTCGAGCGTGCGTGGTACCAACACATTGGCTTCGGGGTAGTACATCATGGCATTGCCTGGCTTAATTGCATCGAAAGGACGCGCTAAAAAGCCGGCAATTTCCCCAACTGCGCTGCGTACGACGATGGGTTGATCCGCCGTCAATCCGAAGCGGCGAATATCGTCGGGGTGCATCAGTACCAAGTCACGCCGTTCTTGCCCGCGATACAAATCTTCTTCTTCGTACACGACCGTGTTGAACTGACCCTCACTCCGAATGGTCATCAAACGCAATTCATTTGGACCGGTACCGCATAAGTCTGGAAGTTTATATCGTTGTAAAACCGCCTTACCGTCGCTGGTCGCAAACTCTGGTTGGTGGAAGGTGCGGCCGGCAATCTGAAACTCTTTTTTTGTCTGATCGATGTGGCGAACCTCTGCGTAGCCGGGCACGACCGTGGCGATCCAGTGACGGATCGTGTTGGTCTGTTCCATGTCAGACCATTTGACTGCGGGTGAATCGCCGACGATACGTCGACCAATTTCGGCGATAACTTGAATCTCACTGCGTGGTCCAGGCAATCGTGCCGCGCCACCGTCACTCAGGCGCACGTAGTTGAACATGGATTCCTGGGTTGTCGGCTGTGGCTCTTCATCGCGGGCCAACACTGGCAAAATCAGCGTCTCGTCGGCGAGTGCATGGGGATGCCCTGTGTTGAGCGTCGTGCTGAGCGTGGTTAGCATTTGCAGTTTGCACAAGGCTCGGCGCGCATACGTCGAATCGGGATTCGAACCAAACAAGTTCCCCCCCAAGCACAAGCCCGCTTTCAACCGCCCCTCTTGAGCCGCTTCCATGCAAGCCATCGTGTCGAGGCCGACGGTCGTCGGCAATGTGACTTGGAAACTATGCTGCAACGCATTGAAAATGGAATCTTTTAGTTTCGGAGTTACGCCTACGGAGCCAATACCTTGCACATTCGAATGGCCACGAATAGGCATCATGCCGGCCCCTGCGCGTCCTACCATGCCACGCAGCAAGGCCAGGTTCACGATGGCTTCGACGTTTTCTACCCCGTGCACATGGTGCGTGATCCCCATCGTCCACGCAAAAATAGCCGCCTTCGAATTCGCGTAAAGTCCAGCGATTTCACGAATCTCGCGCTCCGTCACTCCACTCTTGGCCACGATCTCCGGCCAGCTTATTTCCTTTAGCCACTCCAGATAATGATCGACGTCGCGACAGTGTTGCATGACGAAACTGCTGTCGACTGCCCCCAGTTCCACGACCCCTTTGGCTAGTCCACTCAGCAGTGCCAGATCTCCGCCAATATCAGGCTGAACCACGTGCGTCGCAATTTTTGCGCTAAACAGCATGCTTCGCCAATCACTGGGAATACGAAACTTCATTAACCCCAGTTCACGGACCGGGTTGATGATAATGACTTTGCCCCCGCGACGGCGCAGATGATTCAGCGAGGTCATCAACCGTGGATGGTTACTGGCCGGATTTCCGCCGATGATCATCGCTAGGTCACTATTCTCCAAGTCGTCCAGCGTGACGGTCGCCGTCCCCGTACCCAGCGATTTGTTCAATCCGACGCCGCTTGCCTGATGGCAATAGTAGCTGCAATTGTTGACATTGTTGGTACCGTACAAGCGAGCCATCAGTTGCAGCAGAAAACCCGCTTCATTGCTACTGCGGCCACTAAAATACCAAAAGGTTTCGTCGGGCGCGAGGGCTTTTAATCGGCGCTGGAGACGGTCGAACGCGTCGCCCCAAGTGATGGGACGAAAGTGGGTCTGCCCTCGCTCGTAGAGAACCGGTTGGATTAATCGGCCCGCGTGTTCCAATTGACGCGGGGTCCACTGTTGTAATTCGGCGACGCTATGCCGCGACCAGAAGTCAGCCGTGATGGCGGCTTGCATGTCGGACGTCATCGCCTGCAGCGATTTCTTGCAGACTTCAGGAAAGGATCCACGCTCATTAACCATTCCACCCGCTTGTCCACCCATGCCCAAAGCACACGTTTTACAAGCATTCTTGGAGCGCATCGCTTTATATAATTTCCAAATCCCGCCCGCTTCGCCCGCCTTCTTAAAGGTGTAGCGAATGGCTGCCCAACCACCACCGTTTTTGACTTTGCGCATCGCTCTTCCCAGATAGTTTCTTGCCTCGTGCGGTGCTTGATATCGCTGCCGCACGTCTGCCCCAATTGTAACCTAGTTGGCCACGAGCGCCAGCTCGCTCACCAATTCGCGGGCGGGGAGTGTAGCACTTTTTTCCAGGCAGATGACAGGAGTATCCGGTGCAAGTTCCGCCAATTGCGACACCACGCGGCCATGGCAACTGAGCAAAATGGTTTGTACGGCGCCGTTCCAATTCAGCAGCGTCCGCAGGGCCAGCCGCGTGCGCGCGTCATCAAAGTTGACAAAGCAATCATCCATGAGCACGGGCAGGGGCTCATGATGCTCCGTGTAGTGCGTAATAAAAGCTAGGCGAATTGCTAAATACAACTGCTCACGTGTTCCCGTGCTCAACTTGGCCGGCTCGACCGCTTCGCCATCTGCATTGCGCACCCTAAAACTGCCTGCACTACTTCCATCGTGCTCGACCGAGACGTAACGGCCTCCCGTTAATTTCGAGAGAAACTGATGTGTCAGTTGCAGCAGCGCCGGTTCGTGGTCATTGGTAAAACGATCGATGCACCGGGTGAGCAGCTCCTGAGCGAGCCGACCAACAACCCACTGCTCAGCGAACTCGGCAAGTTGCCCGCGTTGAGCATGCAGAAGATGTTGTGCCCGCTGCGCGGTTTCACTATTGGCTAACTGATCCAAGCGACTGCTGAGTGCACCGACCTGCTGATCGGTTTGCTGACGTTGGGCTTCACATTGCGAGAGTCTGCGCCGGAGTTCCAAAACCTGCACCGCGATCTGGCTTTCGTCAGTTTCCTCCAACAATCCCAGGAACTGTTCCAAAGCGTCCTTAGCGGCCAGCGTTTCGAGCGTCGAAAGCAATTCATTGCGAGCAATACGCAACTCAGCCGCCTGCTTGGCACGTTGCATCAACTCGGCTAACGCTTCACGCCCCGGTCCACTCGCTGACGTTGCGAGACTGGCTGCCAACGACGCTAAGCCTTGCTCGATTTCAGCCAAACGCGTCTCCCTCTCTGCTAGCGTAGCACTTCCATGTTCGATGGAGGCTGTCAACTTCGCACGCTCAGCCGTATCCTGGCGGGTTGATTGCAGAGCCGTTAACCAACGCTCTGCGATTATTTCTTCAGGCAGTTCGCCGCGGGCCTCATCCAACAGCTTCGCCAAATCCGCGACTCCTGTCTCGAACATTTGAAGCCGCTGCTGCAGCTCGCTAATTTGCTCTGAGTAGCGTGTCGCCGAGCGATAGTCGCGTTTCAGTCTTGCTTGATTTTCCAGCAGTGTGGTCGCGTGCGTAAGCGGCCAAGCTGCTGGCAGTGCATGCTCCTTGAGCCACTTCGCATACGTGCTGGTAATCTCTTGCTGCCGCGTGAGTAAACCAGCGTGTCGGGATTGCAGCTCCGTATACGCATTTTGCACCGCGGCACGCCGCGCAGTCTGACTTTGGATGTGCTCCGTGCGCTGTGCCCATTGATTCAATTGGCGGTGCAATACAGACACTGGCGTTTCGAAGTCAACGCTGAGCGGCCATTGGTCGATCAATTCACCGCGCAACTGTTTGATCCCTGCGCGGCTGGTGACCACCTTTCGCCGTTCGATATCCAGCTCCGCGGCCGTGGCTGACCACGTCGCAAAATCGCGTACCCAACCATTCATTAACTCTGGCGACAACGGTCTGAACGGACAGTTTTGCCACGCAATCAGCCACTGCTGTTCCAGCGACGCGTGCCGGACCCGCTCCTGATCCAGTTGATTGCGGGCCACAAGGAGCTCTTCTTCGCTCGCGCGAATGTGTTTCTTGAGGTGACTGATTTTGGCGAGAGCCTCGGCCGTTTCGATGAGCTGCTGCAGCAGACCGTCAGACCGTTCTCCCAGCAACTTCAGTTGTTGCAGGCGAAGTTTCTGTTGATCTGGTGATATACTGCTCGCCAGCAGAGGCTCCGTCAACTCATCCAACCACCCGTTAATCACCAGGTCGCGTTGCTGCGAAATCTTATTGAGTTCACCCCACGTCGACTGCTCACTTGCATTTTCGATCTCCCGCAACGCGCGCTCAGAGCCAGCCAAGTCAGTTTCCAGACGTTGAATTTCGCGATCCATTTGGACGAGAGCGCGTTGCAGTTCCTCAGAGTTGTGCAGGTGCCGCGCGACCTCGTCGGTTCCTGGAACCGGCCAGCGGTAATCCAAGTCCGGACAATCCTGTAGCTTTGCTCGCAATCGCGCACCCAACACCTCGAATTCAGGGGACTCACATTTCTTTCGTATCGACTCCGCAAGCAATTCTTGGTGACGCTCCGCGTCCACCAACTTGGAAACCAACTCATTGAGGGCAGGCAGGTTCTCCGGTGTTTCAAGTTGTTCATCGGTGCTGGCTAACTGCGTTAATTGATCCGCTGTCGCTTCCAGCTTCGCATCCGATCCTAGCAGTTGTTGGTGGAGTCGGTCATGCTCAGCCAACCAGCCTTCGATTTCGGTACGTTGTGGCACGCTAATCGTTAATTGCAACACGTTGTCAGAGACTACATCGAGCCCCAGCGTTTCTAACGCCCGTTGCCAGCCATCAGTGGATTCCGTCAGTTGTCGTTGCAGATCTTCGAGTTGCTGACGCAGCTGCGGAATTTCGCGAGCTTGATGCCCCAGCGTTTCGATACGCGTTTCATGAGCAGTGGTAAGGCCTGTTCCGGCCAACTGAGCCAGGGCGCGTTGTTCGTGCTCTAAACGTTGGCGTTCTTGCTGAATGGCCAGAGTCAATTTGGCCTGCTGCTCCGCATAGTCACTCCACCGACCGATAAATGCGGCATCGATGCCTGGGGGGACGTTAGTGTTTTTGAGCACTTGCTCGATCCGTCGCAACTCCTGAAGCTTCGGATAGGCCTGCTGCAGCCGTTCGGCGCGCGCCAGCTGCTGGTGCAATTCGGCGTAAAGCGACTTCACCTCCTGTCCACTTTGTAGCGCCGACGACCACTGGCTGCGCAGCTCTTCGACCACCAGTGGTAAGGTTTGCAAGCTTTTTAGTTCTTCTTGACGCTGGCGAATTTCGCCCAGCAAATTCCCAATTTGGCTCGCCCCGCGGGCACGGAACAAAGTGGTCACTGAGGTGGCGAGTTCATGCCGCAGTTGTTGCAATGCCGCAGCCCCCCCCATGCCGCCGCCAGCCAGGGCCTCGGAGAGTTTGGCATTTTTCAGTGCGGCTTCGCCAGCTCGGAGTTCGTCGAGTGAAAAACCGAACAACTGCTGATAATTTTCTAGATCCATTTCACCGAAGATCAAACTCAGGTCACCGCTGACAAGGCGCCGCGCGCCCAGTTTTCCGACGACATCGTCTTTGCGGGCTTTCTTGCGAGTAAATTGGAATTGAGTTCCATCCGCCAGGCGTCCAACCACTTCAGCGGACATGGTTTTGCCAGTCAAGTAGGGCGTCCGCACGGGAAACCCAAACATCGCGCTCCGCAAGCCGTTAAGCGCGGTGGTCTTACCGGACTCGTTGGGTCCGTAGACGAGCACCAGCGGAGCTCCGTCAAATTCGAGTTTCTGCCGAGAGTAAACTCCGAAATTTTCCAAAACGACGTGGTGCAGCCTCATGCTGCACCTGTGCGCATGAGTCGAGAGACGAGCAGATCCTCGGCTTGGCTGATCAAGTTCAACAGTTCTTGGTCGCGATTAGCCTCTTGCACCAAGCCCCAACCGACTTCGGACAGTTCGACCCGAGCTTTTCTCAGCAATTCCTCGAGCGCGCTGTGCAATTCATTGCGCAAAGCTTCGTCTGAGCGCATTTCATCCGTGATCTGCGACAGGTATTTCAAAGGCAGGTCCAAATCGGCGCTCGTCAACAACTCGCGCGGAGGATGTGTCCGTACTTTCACCGATTCGAGCCAGGTGTCCCCGAGTTGATGCATCCGCGCAGCCAATGTTTCCGACAGTCGCTCGAGCGTTTCCGGTCGAGTCAGCTCGGCATGCAGGGCTGTGTCCCCCTCCAGATGCAGACGCACCGCCGTGGCCGAGGTCGATCCCATTGGTCCAGCCGGAAGCGATGCCAACGATTCTTCAACCAAGTCCTCAATATCACTTAATCGCTCCGCCGTCTGCAAATTGACGGCGGAGAGCTGCCAACGCAGGCTGTCCGTGGCGACAAACTCCAACCTGTCGAGCCGGTTGTCATGCACGTGAACGACATAACAACCTTTGGTGCCACACTCCCGAATATGTCTCCCCTGCGTATTGCCGCTGTATCCAATCCAGCACTTCTCGCTCAACGATTCTTCGCTGCGTTGGTGAATATGTCCTAGCGCCCAGTACTGATAGCCTTTACTTTCGAGCAGGCCGATCGAGGTGGGTGCGTAGCAGTCGTGTTGCGAGGATCCAGACAACGACGTATGCAGCAAACCGATATTAAAGTAGCCCATCACGGCCGAGGGATAAGCGGCTGCCATGTCCGTCGATTCAGCCCGGGCTCCAAAACTCTGGCCGTGGATAGCCAGCCGCGCCTCGTCAAGCAGCACCGTCTCAGCTTGATCCGCGGAAAATTCCGTAATGCCAGCCGACCACTTGAGCACGCGGTGCGCATTGCTCACCGCATCATGATTGCCGCGAATCAACACAACCGCGATCTTCTCGCGGACCAATCGTTTGAATTGGCTTTCCACCCACAGTCCCGCCGCAGCGTCTTTCACAGGGCCATCAAACAGATCGCCGGCAAGCACGACAGCAGACACTGTATGGTCGATCGCCGTCTGGACGATCACTTCCAGCGCACGCCGACTGGCGCGATGGAGCTGAGCCGCTGTCGCCTCATCCAGGCTCCTCAAACTACATAGCGGACTATCCAAATGCACATCGGCCGCGTGCAAAAATCGAACCCTACTCATGAAAGCTTCCGTGTAAAACGACTCCGACGCGTGGGACTCAATTTAGGATCGTTCGATCAATAACTGAGCGGAACGGTGTTAGCCATGAATGGCACGGGGTTAAGCAATTTGCGAGTCCCCTCTCCCCAGGAAATACCAGGGGAGAGCGAGATCTGCTTAACCCCGTGCCATTCGTGTTAGACATCGACTCTTCTCGTCATGCAATACGGGCGGCTATCCCCATTGGCACTTACTTTAGGCCGCCGGCGCGCTGGCTGAAAGACCAGTAAACACTTGTGATCCGGCCCTGATGCTAGCGCATTGAGGCTCAAAATCTACAAAGTGAGTTCCATTTGGCTATCGCCGAGCCGTTCTACGACCCAGTATACGGCCAAGTGCGCACGAGCCAAGTCGCAGAAGTTGGTTCGCCCTTAACGAAGGTCAGTCGCCGGTCGTTTTTCCTGCTTTCGCGTTGCCTTGTTTTCGCTTGTTTTGTTTCGCTTTGCCTGGTTCGCGTTCCGGCTTGGGCATGGCGTGAACCGAGCGAGCCCACTGTCGCCATTGGTTGCTTAGCGACTCGACTTCGCTGGCACGCGCTGCGGCAAGATCGTGCTGCTCGGTACGATCGGCCTTTAAATCAAACAGCTCCCAATGGCCCTGCAAGCCGCTACGTACCAGTTTTTGATCACCAACGCGAATGGCCGCATTCCCTTCATGCTCCCAAAACAACGGACGTTCTGCCAGTGTGCCTTCGCCAGTCAGAAGTGGTTTGAGGCTGACGCCAGCCAGCGGTTGAATGGGCTGTCCATTAAACCGCCTTGGATAGGCCGCCCCTGCTACATCCACGCAGGTGGCCATGATGTCGACCAAATGCGTCGGCGTCGTCAGCCAACCGTTGGCACCCGGGCGGGGTTTGACAGCCGCAGGCCAGTGAGCGATCAGCGGTGAGGCGATTCCACCTTCGTGGTTGAAATGCTTGTATTTACGAAACGGAGTATTGTTGAGATGCGCCCAACACTGCCCGATGAACACGTTAGAGTTAGCATCACCGGGATGGTCCCCCTCGTAGTGCCCCTTGATACCCGATTCCGCGTTGCCACCATTATCCGACATGAACAGAATCAAGGTATTGTCCAGTTGATTACGCTGTCGCAATGCCTGCACAAGTTTGCCAACATTCTTATCGATTTCGTCAATCATCGCCGCGTAAATCGCCATCATATCGTCATAACGCTGCTGCTCGCTGGCCGACAGTGACTCCCAGGCCGGAACTTCAGCAGGCCGACTCTCCAAGTTCCATTGTTTGTCAATCAAACCGGATGCAATCTGTCGTTCAAACCGTTGTTCCCGCAACTTGTCCCAGCCTTGCATGAACCGGCCGCGATACTTGGCGATAGTGGCTTCCGGTGCCATACATGGAAAGTGCGGCGCAGTATGGGCAAGGTACAAGAAAAAAGGTTTCTGTTCCGCCACCGCTGCGTCGATAAAACGAATTCCTTGGTCGGTCCATAAGTCGCTTCCGTACCATGGCGGGTTAAAGCGAGGATCTTCTAAAGAAACCTGCTCTCCGTTCAGGAAGAACTTCGAGCCTCCTTTTGATCCCGTTTGGTGCGAAAAGTGCACGCCACCGGCGGGAAGATTCAAGCTGCGATCAAAGCCACGTCCCCACGGTGTCACGCCGTGCTCGAAACCAACATGCCACTTTCCGGTCATCAGCGTGAAGTAGCCCGCCGGGCCTAACACCTCGGCGATTGTCACACAGTCATTCGTCAATTGACCGCGATAACCGGGCACCCCCTGATCTTCGGTCATATGACCAATTCCCGCTTGATGGGAATAAAGTCCGGTCAACAAAGAAGCTCTCGTCGGACAACAGCGGCCGGTGTTGTAGAACTGCGAAAAGCGAACTCCACCCGCAGCCAGCGCATCCAAATTCGGAGTTGCAATTTCGCTGCCGTAGGGACCGATATCGGAAAATCCCATATCGTCCACCAGAATGACGATCACATTGGGCTTTTCTGCAGCATCGCCGCGCCCAGCGGACCATGTCGTCAAGGCAACCAAGCATAAGATTTTGAACAGGTTTGGCATGATCGTGATCTTCCAATTGGAGCAAAGGTTACGTTGTGTAAACCCTGCAGTTCGTTGTTAGGGATCGTCCACAATTAAACTTCGCAATTCAAGGTTAGCGGAAGCGCGCGAGCCAAATGGCACTCACTTTGCGTCTAAGTGAACCTCAGGCGCTAGCCGTGGGCCCTAGTTTTGAACGCATATTGAGCCCATTCAGCTCGAAGCTAGCGCTTTCGGTTCACAAAGTGAGTGCCATTGGGCGCGAGCCCTCCGGTTTCTCGGCACCGGACGCCTTGCGCCCTTCCGCCAAAACCGCAACTTATTTGCGGACGCTCCCTTAATGGCGGCGGGACTGGTTGTTCAAGGCGTTAATTTCTCAGTGACGATACTTGCTCAGTATCGCTGGTTTTTCAGTGACGCTAGTTGTTTGTTGGTGACGGTTTCTTGGCCCTCTTTGGTTTGTCAGTGGCTTTGGCCGGTTTATCTTCATCGCTTTTGCCTTGTCGTGTGGGCGCGAGCAGCTCAGTTTCAAGTCCTTGATCACCTTGTTGTTGCATCCAGACGTCGAGCTCCTGCTGCAAGGTCACTTTAATCGAGGCCACCCGCGGCTCGTCGGCTAAATTTTTGAGCTCAAATGGATCTTCGATCAAATCATACAGCTCCGCTTCAGGACGCTTAAACAGCCAATCGACGCGAGCAGCCAGTGTGGGGTTGTTGAGGGCATCGACTTTCCATGATGCCAAAGGTTCCCCCTGATGAATGCCACCAATCGAAAAGATGTTACCGGGGGCGAGATTGCGAATCAACTTGAACCGCGCGTCGCGCACCATGCGGCTTGGGTACGGGTCCTTGTAGCCGTTGACTCCAACTGTGGTGTGTTGCGCGAAGACATACTTTCGAAGTTGTTCACTTTTGCCAGTCAGTATCGGTAGAAAACTTTGCCCGTCCATTGTCCGCTTGCCATGGGCATCGGGACATCCGGCATCGAGCTTGTCGGGATCGCCGCCGGCCATTTCGATAAACGTCGGCGGCACGTCGACATATTGAATGAGCGCATTACTTCGGGAACCCGCGGCGATTTTCCCAGGCCAGCGCATTAAAGCCGAGACGCGCACGCCGGTGTCGTACAAGGACCACTTGCCACCGTAGGGAAGTGAACAACCCTGCTCGGACACAAACAGCACCACCGTGTTTTTATCTTGACCCAAAGAAGTTAGCAGGGCCATCAATGCACCCACCTGCGCGTCGAGCTTGGTGATCTCGGCGAAGTATTGGGCCAGTGCCTCGCGAGTTTGCATATTGTCATGCATGTAGGCTGGGACGGTGATCGTGGCAGGATCGTAAAGCTGTTTTGGACCGCGATTCCACGGGCTGTGTGGGTCATTCGAACAGTAAGACAGCAGCCAGGGTTGTTGCGGGTCGCGTCCCAGAAACTCCTTGGTGGCGGTCAAATCGTCCGCCCCTGGAATGTGTTCGTAGTCAAAGGAAGCCTTCGGGCCAACGTGCTCCTTATTCTGCAACGCGACGCGATAGCCCATGGTGTTGAGATAGTTGAAAAGGCTTTGGGTGCCGTCGTAGGCTCGGGTGTGATTCGGAAACGCACCGCTGCGGATGGGATACAAGCCGGTGTACAAAGCATGTCGCGTCGGCGAGCAGGTAGCGGCCGGATTGAACATGCCCTCGAGCCGCATGCTTTCGCTGGCAAGCTGATCGATGTGCGGAGTCTTCACATCCGGGTGCCCTTGATAGCCAAGGTCTCGCCAACAGAGATCATCGGCGATGACTATTAAAAAGTTAGGACGCTCGGCAGCCAGCGCCATGGGGGTGAGCCACAGCACTACCGTGCAAATTACGGTTGCGACAGTTACGTGCTGTGGAGGTCGATCATGGATCAATTTCATGGCTGTTTTTCCCCTGGTGTTGTCTGACGCTCCGCCAGCGCTTTCTCGAGGTAAGATTGTGGCACGCGATCGCCTGGCAAGAGCTGCACGGCCGCCGTCATTTCTTGAATGACAAATACAATTTCGGATAATCGCTTACACTTGAGGCGTCGTCTCAGAAAAAGTTACCGCACTCGTTCCCGCGCTGTCGCCCTGCGCAGCAGGAATAGCGGGGGAGAGGACAGGGTGAGGGGACAACAAAACGGTAACTTGTTTTGTCACGAATTTCTACCTTAAGTCGAACAATCTGTGCCTGAATTTCGGTGGCATGAGTTAGAAATTTATTGGCCGACTACCGGCAAACGACAAATTTCTAAAAATATCGAGGCCAATCAATTTATTGAAGTCGACGAGGGACGCGATCAGGTTACAGTGCTTTCGTACGGGACTCACCATTAGTCACGTGTAAATTCCCCTCTCTCGAATAGAGTTACTACAACGATGAAATCTACGGCTCGTCTGCTGTCTAGTTTGCTATTCGGCGTTTGCGTTCTCTCCGACCTGCTGGCAACTTCTGTGGCGACAGCGGAAAATATTAATGTGTGGGTAGGTACGAGTCGCAGTCCGCAGAGCGAAGGCATTTATCACTGCCAATTGGATACTAGCAACGGAAAACTGACCGATCCTGTCTTGGTCGCCAAAATGGAAGGTCCAGGATTTCTTGCAAAACATCCGTCACTCCCTGTCTTGTATGCAGTGGGAGGGATCCAAAATGAACAGGTCGTGGCGGCCTTTGCGATCGGACAAACGCCGTCGAAAAATTCCTTGACGTTGCTCAACGCTCTGCCCATCGGGGACGGCGGTGCGGCACACGTGTCGGTCGATCGTACCGGACATACCTTACTGACCGCGCAATATGGAACGGGGTCAGTCGCAGTTTTTTCACTGAATGATGATGGGGCCATCAAGACACGCACGCAACTGGTGAAGCATACTGGTGGCGCCAAAGTGGTGGCAGGACGACAAGATACGCCACACGCACACTGGACCGGCTTTTCTCCGGACAATCGTTTTGCTTTCGTGCCCGACTTGGGACTCGACCGCGTCATGATTTATCAATTGGACGCCGAGCACTCTGCGCTCGCGCCACATGGCGAAGGGGTTGTACCGCCGGGTAGTGGGCCGCGGCACATGAAGTTCCATCCTAACGGG
>JBBQRC010000020.1:0-15907 GCA_038215215.1 Pirellulales bacterium | reverse complement strand
TCCGAAAAGGGGTCTGACCCTTTGGAGGCGATCCGATTTCATTGGTTTTTTCTGCTCACCGGAGAGGGTCAGACCCCTTTTCGGACAGGTTCTTACTCTTCAGCTCATCTACTCTTGAATCGTCTCGCGCAGAATCTCATCAGCCGTGGTGATTCCCAGGTACGCAAAATTCATCCCGTACTCGCGGAGCGTGACCATACCCAGCTCGGCTGCTCGGTTACGCAGTTCATCGGTCGTCGAATTCGACATAATCATGTCGCGCAGCTCGTCGTTGAAGATCATCAACTCGAACAAGCCCACGCGACCCTTGTAGCCCGTGTTGTTGCAGTTGTCGCAACCGCGACCGCGATAGAACTTCTGGTCACCCATGTTGTCGACATCGACTCCCAAGTCCATCAGCAACTCGCGACTGACCTCCGTCTCCTCACGGCACTTGGTGCAGATTCTCCGCACTAACCGCTGTGCTAAGATGGCCTCCACACACGCGGTAATCAAAAACGTGGCAATCCCCATGTCTTTCATGCGCGTGATCGTACTGGGTGCATCGTTGGTATGCAGCGTGCTAAACACCAAGTGCCCCGTCAACGACGCTTGCACGGCAATTTCCGCCGTCTCCAAGTCGCGGATCTCACCGACCAAAATCGTATCGGGATCCTGCCGCAAGATGGCCCGCAAACAGGACGCAAAGGTCACGCCAATGTCATGATCAATGGGTATCTGGATGATCCCGTCAATGTCGTATTCAACGGGATCTTCCGTCGTGATCAACTTGTCTTCAATCGAATTCAACTCGCTCAAGGCCGAATACAATGTGGTGGTCTTACCGGAACCGGTTGGACCTGTCACCAAAATAATTCCATTGGGACGATCAATAATCTTGCGAAAGATGGTCAGCATGTTCTCGTCCATGCCCACATTGGCCAAACTGAGCGAGACCACCGAGCGGTCGAGAATTCGCATGACCGTGCTCTCACCAAACATGGTGGGGAGCACGCTCACACGCAAGTCAACCTGGTGACCACCCACCATCAACTCGATGCGACCGTCTTGCGGCAAACGGCGTTCGGCAATGTCCAAATTGGCCATCACCTTGATACGCGTGGTAATCGCAAAGGTCAAGTGACGTGGCGGTGGCACCATCTCATACAACACACCTTCGGCTTTGATGCGAATTCGAAACTCGTCTTCAAAGGGCTCGAAGTGAATGTCGGCCGCGTGGTCCTTGATAGCCAGCAGCAACACCATGTTCAGCAACTTACGAACCGGTGCACTGTCGGCCAAAGCCTCCGCGTCAGTCAAATTGAATTTGTCACCCGTGAGCTTCGACGCGGCCGCAAATAATTCCTGATCTGTCGCCAAATCGGCAACCACACGTTCAAACGTGTCCAAGTCTGTCGAGTAGTGCTTATCGATCGCCGCCAGGATTTCGCGCTCGGTGGCTACCACCATGCGAATGTTATAACCCAAGAAAGTTCGCAACTCATCCTGGATCGTCAAGTTCTGCGGGTCACAAGTGGCCACGGTGAGCGTATCGCCGTCAAAATGTACCGGCACAATACGATACATCTGAGCCATGGTCTCGGTGATCTTATCCAATACGTCTGGGGGCAACTGTACATCCCCCAGTTGCACCGTCTGCATCCCCAACTGCTCGGCCAAAGCCTGCGACAGTTGCTCGTCGGTAATCAGCCCCATGTCTTCGGCGATCTTGCCCAACAATGCACCCGGCCGCTGCTGCTGCTCATCCAGGATGACTTCTAATTGTTCATCCGTGATGAAGCCTAAGTCGACAAGGATCTGTCCAATTCTGCGGACTGACATAGCGGTGTTCCCAAGGTCTTAACAAATCAAGTCGATGCGATTAACTAATAACTCACGTCTGTGCGAACAACGCCAGCTGCGGCGGCGCACCTCGCGGTTGTGCCGAACTCAGTGCTCCTTCGGTTCATCTTCGACGGCTGCCCCCGTGTCCTCCATACCACGCCGCGCATTGACAATGCGCTTGGCCAAGTCGTCCGGACGATGGCTCTTCGACAAAATGTCTTCCACCGTCACTTTTCCGTCGCGCCACAGGTTAAACAGGGCATCGTCCATCAGCGTCATGCCGAACTTGGCCCCCGTTTGAATGGCCGAATTAATACGGAACGTTTTATTCTCGCGAATCAGGTTGGCGATCCCCGGGGTTACCACCAAAACTTCGTAAGCGGCACAACGACCGCCCCCAATTTTCGGAAGCAATGTTTGAGCGACGACACCAATCAACGACGTACTCAACTGAGTGCGAATTTGATCCTGCAAATTTCCGGGAAAGGCATCGATAATACGATTAACCGTTCCTTGAGCACTGTTAGTGTGCAGCGTTCCGAACACCACGTGCCCCGTTTCCGCAGCACTAATCGCCGCTTGAATCGTTTCCAAGTCACGCAATTCACCCACCAGAATGACGTCCGGATCCTGACGCAAAGCGCGGCGAATGGCCTCAGCAAAGCTGGGCACGTCGACACCCACTTCGCGCTGGTTGATCGTCGACTTGATGTGCTCGTGATAGAACTCGATCGGATCCTCAATAGTGATAATGTGGTGATCATGGGTTTCGTTGAGGAAGTTGACCAAGCTGGCCAGCGTTGTACTTTTGCCAGAACCGGTTGGTCCCGTCACCAATACCAGCCCGCGCGGTCGCTGCACCATCTTGACCACCGAGTCCGACAACCCGAGCTGCTCGGGGGTCAGCTTGTCGTTGGGGATCTGCCGCAAGACCATCGAGATATTGCCGCGCTGCTTGAAAATTGACACGCGAAACCGCGCCAACGTACCAAAGGCAAAACCAAAGTCCGAGCTGCCAGCCTCCTGCAGCTCGCGCTGGCAGCGCTCCGGCGCGATACTCTTCATCAACGACATCGTGTCTTCGGGCTCAAGGACTTTCGTCTCCAGTTTCCGCATCCGTCCATGCAGACGAAACACCGGAGGTTGCCCAACGACAATGTGAATGTCACTCGCACCTTGCTTAACGCAAGCTTGCAATAACTTGTCAATGAGAACTGTGGCCATAGTGCTCGCGCTATTAAAGGTGAATTACCGAAGTGATAGTAAGGTGCGACAGCAGCCGCCTAACCTGGGCTGGTCTCATGCTCCCGCACGCAAACCAACCACCCGAAACAAACGCCCCAACCAACTACCCGCCAAGCCAAAGCATGGCCGGACAATCCCGCTCACTAGTGCGAGCTGGCTGGCTACCGGTACGTGCTGGTAGCGGCAATCTTGCATTGCCGAAGGAGTCGTTGTTAGGAATTCAATGAAAAAACCGCTGAGATGCGAGCAGATGAGATTAATGAAAAGCAATGAAAATAATTGCGAGCGTCACCGCCCTGCTGACATTGTAGTTGGTTCACTGCCATTTGGTCCAAGATTGGGCGCAACCTAGTTGCAGTAAATCCACCATTCTGGCCATTACTGCGGATTCATCTCCTGCGGACCTACCTCCCGCTAAGGCCCGTAGCGGCGCTCATGAGTTGCGGATTTCTTCGAAGACCTTCTGCAAGGCAAAATCGTCTTGCTCCCCCTTCTTGGAAACACGATACACCTCTTCGAGGGTTGTAAAGCCACGCAAGGTCTTGCGAATGCCGTCGCAATATAAGGTGGTCATACCCTCCTTTATGGCTTGGCGCGTCAGCTCGATCGTCGACTTGTTTTGGAACACCATCTCGCGAATCTTACTGGATACGACCATCAATTCGTAGATTCCCATACGTCCCCGGTAGCCAGACTTCTGACAATACCCACAGCCTTTGCCCTTCGTAAAAGTTGCCTTTTCGGCTACGTCTGCCGGTATGCCCGCATCCGCCAAGACGCTATCAGGAAGTTTGATCTGCGTCTTGCAACGCTTGCAAACCGTCCGCACCAAACGCTGCCCAAGCACCGCAACCACCGAACTCGCCACCAAATATCCGGGCACTCCCATATCAATCATACGTGTAACAGCACCGGGCGCATCGTTCGTATGTAGTGTACTAAAAACCAAGTGTCCAGTCAAAGAAGCCTGGATACCCATTGACGCGGTCTCAGTATCTCGCATTTCACCTACGAGGATGATATTGGGGGCTTGCCGCAACATGGCGCGGATGATGCGGGCAAAATCGAGTCCGATGTTGTGCTTAACTTCAACTTGGTTGACCCCCGGCAAGTAGTACTCCACGGGGTCCTCTGCGGTAATGATCTTGCGGTCGGGACGGTTCATGGCATTGAGAGCGGCATAGAGCGTCGTCGTCTTGCCAGACCCCGTCGGCCCCGTCACCAAGAAGATCCCATTGGGACGTTTGATCATGTTGCTGAAGACCTTAAAGTCCCGCTCGCTGAGCCCCAGCTGCCGCACCCCCACTTTGATGTTGTCTTTGTCGAGCAGTCGCATAACGGCAGATTGACCGTGATTGGTGGGGATGATACTTACCCGCAAATCGAGCTCCTTTTCCCCCACAGTGACCTTGATTCGACCGTCTTGAGGGCGGCGCCGTTCGGCGATATCCATTTTGGCCAAGATCTTAATACGAGACAAAATGGCACCCAGCAGTCGCCGCGGCGGACTATCGCGTTCGACCAGCACTCCGTCGATGCGGTAGCGAATGCGCACCCGATCCTCGAACGGTTCGACGTGAATGTCTGAGGCCCTTAGTTGCACCGCTTCTTGAATCATCAGGTTTACCAGACGGACGACCGGAGCGCTTGATTCGTCTGCATCTTCAACGCCCCCGCCGCCCCCATCCTCTGAGGTCTCAGTGAAGTCAATTTGAGTATCTGTGAATTCTTGTAGAATCGAGTCAGCTGATTCACCTTCGACCTGGCCGTAATAGCGGTTGATCGCTTCCGAGATCGCTTCGCGCGGGGCGAGCGCTGTTTCGACTTTTCGGTTCAGGATAAAACGGAGTTTCTCGATCGTTTCCAAGTCGAAGGGGTCGCTAATCAACACCCGCAATACTTCGTCTTCATCGCTTTGATACGGGATCACGTTGTTTTCGCGGGCCACCGATTCGGGCACTAATTGGATAACTTCATCATCGATGCGAATCGACGCCAAGTCGATATATTTCAACTTGTGAAACTCGGCCAAGGCACGATAAACATCGTCCGCCGCGGCATAGCCCAGTCGCACCAGGGCATCGCCGATCTGGATGTCGCTCTCCCGCGCCAAATTCGCCGCTTCGCTCAACTGGTCCAAGCTCACGATGCCGCGACGCAGGAGCAAATCGGTAAAGTCGCGTGAGGGCTGATCCATGATGCATTCTCCGTTGAGCGATTAAGCAAACTATTTTCGAGGGATGGATATCAAGCAAACAAGGCTTCAGCAAGCTCTTTCGGTGCTGCCCGCTGGCCCGAGGGCCCACCGCGGCGTCCGAGATGTACTACCGAACCGAAACCGTGGGGACTGCTGAGCAGCCCCAAATGACGAGCCCGCCAATCAACCAGATAAGAGCTTGAAGAGAGTCCGCGCCGAATTGTGAAAAGTGCGGACCATAGAATTCTACACAAACATCTGGAACAGTGGGATCATTTTCTGTCAAGCAAACTTGGCTGTTCGTCAGTGCTCGTCCAGCTCCAGTTCCTCGCTTGGCCCCTGCACCAAAAATGCCACGCTGTATTTGGTCATGGCGGCCCCCCCTGCCAACATGTACTGGTTCCTTTCCCCATTTTGCAGAATCGCTAAGTTATCGACCTGCCCCTCGTCCTCAACCAAATCCATGTAGCAATACTCCATGAAATGAACACCGAAGCGGTTGGGGATGAAATCCCTGGCCAAATCCGAGCGGGAATAGAAACCGTCGAGTGAATCCACTATCAATTGCGGATCACGTTTTTCCTTAATGCCCAATGGCGTTCCCAAAAGTGAGGGTTCTGTACTCGTCGCCGAAAACGCAAAGACAAGCTCTCGGGCGGTGGGCAAGCGAAAACCGTTGGCGTTGGCGACAAGAGTAAACCGCGCGGACCGTTTCAGGGACGAGAGGCTCTTCGGGTAAGCGGGGCCATCCGCGGAAGCAGAGCCCTCCTGGGACTCGAGAGGGACTGCCTGGTAGGCGGGCGCGAGACCAGCCCTGCAGCTCAACCAATTGCAGTAGGCGTACAGATACTCGATCTCGTATCCGGTGACTGGTCGGTCCGGGTTTTTCTCGAGCTCTGGGGCACGTGCACTGGCCGACGATGAAGGTAGCTGTTTGGCCAGCGTCGCGGACTCTTTGATCTCATGCAGGAAGGGTTCGAATTGTCGGTTGGTGATGGCGGTTTGGCTGATCCAAATCGGATTGCTGAACTCGATTCGATTCGACAGATTCTGCCTGCCCACACGCACCACCGATTGCTTGAGCTCGAGCGTTCCCGGATCGATCCGCACCAACTCAATACCGGGCGAAAAACTGCGGATGCTCGGACTGGGGACAGGGTGGTCTGGTGCGGGGCGACCGGCCTGCTGGAGAAACCAGTTGGCCGTGCCGCGGACACTCGGTTCTAAGGCCTGGCAAAGATCCTCGACGCGGTACCAAGAAAAATCCGCCGGCAAGTCCTCCTCTGGATAACTGGCCAAAACCCCCAGTGCGTGGTAGTTTGCACCCGAGGAATAATTGGCCTGCAGCAACTTAGACCACAGGTCAACTCCTCCCCTCCACGTCAGGGCTTGGTGGAAGCACAGATCGTTGACGTCACCGCCGCTGCTGAAATCGAGGAGTTGACACAGCGACTCTAACTCTCCCAAGTAGGCCAGAGTGATGGCAGCTCGCATCTGGGTAATCGACGCCGCAGGACACGAGTCATAAAGCTGACGGACCAATAACGTGGAGTCTGGGCAAGCCTGCGCCAGCTTTAGAACCGAAGGTCCAAGCGCCGGTTCAATCACAGGGAAATCCAGTACGATCTGTTCGAAACTCGCTTCGTTTGCAAAGCCGTATAACAGCTTAGCGCGGGTGCGAACCACCGGGTCGCTGGCGAACAGCCAGGGCTGGCTGAGCTTCTGCACGCGGAACGGTTCGTCGCTTAATTTGTTGGCCAGCACGGGAAAAAAGCTCGCATCGCCGTGTAATGCGCTATCGACTTGCGCCGCCACACTTGCGTCCTGAACCCGCTGCGACTGCTGAAAAAGATGTAGGCTGTACCAGCCGACCAGTCCCAATATCAGGATCACCCCCAGAGCCATAGAACAAACGGACGCTTGGACACGAGTCGCCGCGCGCAGGTAGGCGCGTTGGGCCGCATTCAGTTGCTTGCGCGGCACGGCGATCTGCATTTCCAAGAGTTCAGTGAGAGTCGGCAAGTAGCGTTGCTCTTGCCTGCGGCCCCAGATGGCAGACAGATCCTCCAAGCGGCTTTTGACCCGACCTCTCCAATCGCTCTTGTGAACCTGAGTCACCCAGAGCCTTACCGGTTCGATCAAGAAATCGTTCGCCAACTGATAGTGTTCCGCCCTTCTTTCCAGCGTCACCATCGTCTCTTGCGTGGCCGCTGTGGCTTGATCCGGAACAGGTTGCGAGCCCACAACCGCTGCGCCGGCAGGGGTTGCAACGCGAATCACTAACCGCAAGTCTTCAATCAGAATCTGCAGCGCGCGATGAACCTGATTTTCGCGTCCGGACCATGTCGCCGCCTCTTCCAAATCCTGCAGCGCGACGACAGCGCAGCCCGTCGTTTGATCCGTGGCGGGAAGCAAGCGCTGCAGGATGTCCGCCACCGCACCTCTCACTCGCTGATAGACAGGCGGCGCGGCCTGCCCCTCAAAGAGGTCTTGAAACAAGTTGACGTAGATTCCCTGGGTTTCACCAGCGTGGGTTAATGTCTCTGGATGCCAGGGCAACAGCTTCGCCATTTTCATGAACATAGCTAGCTGAATAGGGACGATACGCCCCTTGAAGACCATTTGATCAATGGCTCGATCCAGAAACTCGGTGTGTTGCTGCTCCAATGGTTCCGGCAGTGCAGGCAATGAACCATAACTTCTGCCAACCGCTTCCAGCAATCGTCGGGCATGATGCCGGTCAATCAACTCGACCGCTCGCGCATTCTTCCATTGCTCAACACCACATTCAACTAGGTGCAAAAATTCCGTTGCGGAAACCCAATAATCGTCGCGAATGACGAGCAAGACTTGCAAAGCTTCGCCATCACACTGACGCAAGGCAGCGGCCGCGTGTTGCAACTCCTCAGGCTTGGCCGGGCCGGCCCAAGCTTCAAATTGGTCGAGCAATAGTACCACTTTCCGGTGCTCATGCCGATGTTCGGGATGATTGCGGAGTTGCTTTAACAGGTTGATGAAATCGCCACCGGGCGCCCGTTCGACATCGCCAGAGACCGCCTGCGCCACCTGCGCGTGCAAGTCACCCGCGCGGCATTCGATACAGATTGGCAGAATGTCAGGCGCCAAATGCGGCTTGATACCGGCCTTCAAGAAAGACGTTTTTCCGCTACCACACGGTCCGTACAGGATACCCACGCGGGAATAGAGGTTGTTATCAAAGCTCTCGATCCATCCCTTCCAGAACTGCAGCGAATCGGGCAAGCCACTGGGGGCCGTCGCTCCGGGAATCAACGACAGGTAAAAGTCTCCGTCCTCCTCCTCAAACGGTTGCAGGCCACGTAACGTCACCTGACTAAATTGAGTCGCCCCGTGACTGCTCAACGAAGACCCCGAGAAATAATGCGGCTGAAACTCCGCGCGAACTTCCGTCGTCGACTCTTGACCGCGTAGCCAGCGGATCAAATCGGCTTGGAAGGCCTCCATCGAACCGTAGCGGTCCTTGACATTTTTGCGCAAGGCGTGACGACAAATGCGGTCCAGTTCTTCGGGAATGGCTGCGTCGATGACGGTCAACGGTGTAGGGTCTACACAGAGCGTTGAATTGGCGATTATCTCAGGGGACGCGCCGTTGAACGGAACGCGACCGCACAACATCTCGTACAACACAATGCCAGTCGAGAAAATATCACTCGTGGGACTTAAACGATTCGTTTCCTGGCGGATCTGTTCGGGCGACATATAACGCGGCGTCCCACCCTGAAAGCCGCGCTCGGACTTGGACGTGGGCGTCAGCGCTAATCCAAAATCGGTAATCAGCGGTTCACCATAATTGCTCATGATGATATTGGTGGGCTTGATGTCACGATGCACGACGCCACGCGAATGAGCATGGATCAGTCCGCCGCAGATGCGTATCGCGATTTCTACCGCGCGCTGGATGGGCAACCGCTGCAGCATCAATTCGCGTAAGGAAGGCCCGGCCACATACTGCATCAGCATGAAGAAACCGAGTCCAGGTTCTTGGCAAATGTCAAAGATACGGACGATGCTAGGATGATCCAGACTAGCCAGAATCTTGGCTTCGTCGCGCATCAACTGCGCATCCAAACCGTCAAGCAACAGTCGCTTCATCGCCACCTGTCGATCTAAATCACGATCTTGCGCCAGGTAGACGTCCGAAAAACCTCCACGGCCCAACGCGCGGAGAACGGTATAACGGCCAACCACAACTTCACCCGCAGCCAAAGGTGGCAACTCGGTCAGATCGCCAGCGAACTCACGAGTTGTGCGTTCCTGTGCCGCGGCTCGACTACCCAGCGTGCTGCGACGCATGGAAGTGGACGGCTGTCGATTCGTCGAGTCGGAGATACTCATCGCAAGTCGCCAGGGGCAAGAACGAGGGACGAAGGCAGGAACGGGACGATGATCAGCCTTAATTCTTTACTATGGTAAACAAAATCGCCGACGATTCATCGTTTTTTAGGGCGAGGGACACGATTTCCGCTCTTTTTACTCCGCCTATTCCCAGAGCTCTTTTCGTAAGAGGCCAAACTCTCACTCACCACTTCCCCCACTTGCGTACGGAGCTGTCCGATGCGGTCACGGAGCGCGGCAGCCCGCTCGAACTCCAAATCTTCTGCCGATTGCAACATCTCCTGCTCCAGCAACTCCAAATACTCTTCGGTAACAACCTGTTCGCTCGCCTCCCCACGAATCATTTGCCTCGCTTTCTTGTGCGCTTGCGCCGCCGACTCAATCCCTGATTTGATAACCCGCTTAACTGTTTCGGGAGTAATTGAGTGTTCGACGTTATACTGTTCCTGGATTTTTCGCCTCCGCAAGGTCTCATCAATCGCCGCGCGCATCGAATCTGTAATGCGATCTGCGTACAAGACTACCTTTGAGTTGACGTTACGGGCCGCCCGTCCAATCGTTTGGATCAACGACGTCTCACTCCGTAAAAAGCCTTCTTTGTCGGCATCGAGGATGGCCACCAGCGAGACTTCCGGTAAATCGAGTCCTTCGCGTAGTAGGTTAACGCCCACCAACACGTCGAATCTCCCTTGCCGCAATTCGTGTAACAACTCAACCCGCTCGAAGGCGTCGAGTTCACTGTGCAGCCAGCGACAACGGATATTCTGCTCCGTCAGGTAGCCAGCTAAGTCTTCCGCCAAACGTTTGGTAAGTGCGGTAACTAGTGTGCGTTCATTCCGCTCCGTACGTCCACGAATCTGCTCGATCAAATGAGCCACCTGTCCACGCGCCGCCACCACCTCCACGACGGGATCCAGCAAGCCCGTTGGTCGAATCACTTGCTCAACCACTTCGCCACCCGTCTGCGTCAGTTCATACGTGCTAGGGGTGGCTGAGACAAAGATCACTTGCGTCGTTTTGGCTTCCCATTCTTGGAATTTCAGTGGCCGATTGTCCAAAGCGCTGGGGAGCCGGAAGCCATGATTCACCAGCGTCGTTTTGCGGCTCTGATCGCCCGCATACATGGCCCGCACTTGCGGCACCGTCACATGTGATTCATCGACCATCAACAAAAAGTCTTTGGGAAAGAAATCGTAGAGGGTATCGGGAGTCGCGCCTGGTGGCTTGCCTGACAACGGTCGCGAGTAGTTCTCAACGCCGGGACAATGCCCCACCTCCTGCAGCATCTCCAAATCAAAGCGGGTGCGCGCGTTGAGCCGCTGCGCCTCCAACAACTTGCCCTCTGACTCGAATTTCTTTAACTGCTCTTCCAACTCCTGACGAATCAACTTGATGGCACTCTCAATGCGGCTTTCCGGTGTTACGAAGTGTTTCGCCGGATAAATATAGATCTCTTCCAGCCGCGAAATGGATTCACCCGTCAAGGGATTAATAATCGAAATTTGCTCAATGTCGTCGCCCCATAGCTCAATGCGATAAGCGAATTCCTCGTACGACGGCCACAATTCCAAGCAATCGCCGCGGACGCGAAAGCGACTGCGTTCAAAGGCGATATCGTTACGCTCGTATTGAATGTCGACCAGCCGCAGCAGCACGTCGTCACGGATAATCTGCTGCCCAACTTTCAGCGGCACCACCATATTGCGATAGTCTTCCGGGTTCCCCAAGCCGTAGATGCTCGAGACGCTGGCGACGATGACTACGTCGCGGCGACTCACCAATGCACTGGTGGCCGCTAATCTCAAGCGATCGATCTCGTCGTTGATCGACGCATCTTTCTCGATGTAGACATCGCGCTGCGGAATGTAAGCTTCGGGTTGGTAATAGTCGTAATAACTGACGAAGTAATGCACCGCATTGTGCGGAAAGAAGTCTCTGAACTCAGAATACAACTGCGCCGCCAGCGTTTTATTGTGGCTCAAGATAAGCGTCGGACGTTGCATCTGCTGGATAACATTTGCCATCGTGAACGTTTTACCCGATCCGGTCACCCCCATCAGAACCTGATGCCTTACATTTTCGCGTAAGCCGCGCACCAGCGTTTCAATCGCTTGCGGCTGATCACCGGCCGGCGCGAACGGACTCACCAATTGAAACGCGGCCTCCTTATGGGAATCATCCATGGTTATTGCCCGATTGCCTGTGCTGATTGTGTGCGTCGAGAAATGCGACCCGTCCCGGCGCCCCCCGCGATTACGTCCTGACGGTCCGTGGGATTTTTCAAATGGGTTTGTGTGAGATTTTTCAAATGGCTTGTGGCAGCGACAGGTGAAGCCGCCGTCGCGGAATCTTGACCTGTCGCGGAGAACGAAAAATGGAGAAACGGGGCAAGTTGCTTGGCCGTTTGCGGCCCAATTCCCGGCACGGAACGAAGCTCATCGAGATCACGAAACTCCCCCAGCTCAGCGCGACGCATTAAAATCCTTTTGGCTAAACTCGGTCCAATCTCCGGCAAATTCAACAATTCGGCCTCTTCTGCTTGGTTAATATCGACCACATAGTGGACACCGTGCAAAGGGGTGGTCGAGTCCTTTTGAGTCCTTGAATTCTGAGTCCATTGATAGCGTAGGCTCACCAACGCCCCCACGACCAAGAGCAACAAAAACCAACCTCCGACCTGCGGTGAGATCTCCCCAGCGGTCGCAGGCTCAAGTACTTCGGTCGCCGGCTCAAGTACTTCGGACGTGGGCTCATCGGACGCAGCCGTTCCTGACGCAGGCTCTTCGGACACAGGCTATCTCCTTACTGGAAAATCAAAGCCAACCCCTAAGGGTACGCTAGTGCGCTGCGATGCTCAAGGCGACGCCCCTGTTTTGTTACCGTAGTCCATTGCGTCTCGCGGCAGGGCCAACGCGCGTCAACACCTGTGGGGTTCTTGAAGTTAAAATGAGCAGACTTTTACCGGGACCTATCTTCCACCTGAACTTACTTGGCGATCAGTTCCGCACCAGCTCCCTTTAGGCAACGATCCATGCTAGAAAACGGCCGCGACTACCCTCAACAGACTCGCGATATCTTCTTGAAAGACGATTTGGAACAGCTCGTGCGTTTGGCTATTCGCGAGGATCTCGGGCGTGGTATGGACCTGACGACCATCGCCGTAGTGCCCATGGGCCTGCCAGCCACGGCCAATATTGTCGCTCGCACAGGAGGTCGCGCGGCGGGCCTGGAACTGATCTCTTGGATCGAACAGACGCTGCAGGCCAGTCTTAACGTGACGCTACACCGCACCGATGGCGACTCATTCGAGCGCGGAGATTGTCTGGCCACGTTGACCGGTGACGCCCGGGACGTGCTGACTTGCGAACGTACCATCTTGAATTTTCTCGGCCGTTTGTGTGGCATCGCCACTTGGACCGCACAACACGTGCAAAAAATTGCCGATCTACCCACGCGCTTGTACGATACGCGTAAGACCACGCCCGGCCTGAGGCGGCTGGAAAAATATGCAGTCGTTTGCGGCGGCGGACACAATCATCGGCTGGGGTTAAATGAAGCCATTTTGATCAAAGACAACCACTTGGCCTGCCACGCCCGGCTGACCGGTAAATTGCTCCGTCCCAGTGAAGCCATTCTGCACGCCCGCCAGTTTTTGGCTCAGCAACCCGACGCCCCCACGGACGCCATCGTGGAAATCGAAGTCGACTCGCTGGAGCAGCTTGAGGATGCCCTGCCCGCCGCGCCCGATATTGTGTTGCTTGACAATATGTCGCTTGAGCAACTTTCGCAGGCCGTTTCGATGCGGAATGTGCTCAATCCAGCGGTCCAGTTGGAGGCCTCCGGCGGCGTCCGCTTAGAGACTTTGCGAGGCATCGCCGAGACGGGTGTAGATCGCATTAGCGTCGGCGCCCTAACCCACTCGGCCATCAACCTCGATTTGGGGCTCGACTGGAGTCTTGGTTAGCGGAACTTCGCCGACAGCCTTTTTCCGGCCTCCGCCGCTCCTTGACACAATCCGTCATTGGCCAGATAATTTGACCCTTGCGACGCGGCCGTTAAATTGGCCCGCGCAGCGCCCGGGGGATTAGCTCAGTTGGGAGAGCGCTTGCATGGCATGCAAGAGGTCATCGGTTCAAGTCCGTTATCCTCCACTTTTCTTCAAAAATTGAACCCAGCTCGCGTTTGGTTCTTTCTACTTCGTAGTTCGAGGAGCCAGGTGGGACTTGGCTGCTTGCGGATTTTGCCCGCCGAAAATTCCGCCAACCATCTCAATCGCGCATCACTCTGGGGTACATGCGCGTCACCCTCTCGACCGCCAAGACCGAGGATTCAAAAGTGATCTCACGGTGAGGATCAGTTCGGCTAAAATGGATTTTTTCGTTAGTATCCACAAGTACGTGCAAGCTCGTTTTTCACGGTAGAATTTAGGAAAGCCATGACTTCCAAAGAAAAAGCGATTGGTGTGATCCAGACGCTCAACGACGATGTCTCGTTGGACGAAGTGATTGATCGGCTTTACTTGCTTCGCAAAATCGAGCTGGGTATTGCGCAGGCGGATGCCGACGACGTTGTAGAGCACGAAGCATTCATGGATGAACTTGAGGCTGAGGATGCCCAATAAGGTTTACTGGACAAGACAAGCACGTGACGATCTACGTGCGATTCGAGATCACATCGCTCGTGACGCACCTGCAACGGCTGCCGCATTCGTGCGAAGGTTGCGTTCGTCCGTAGGCCGCCTTCGCGAGTTTCCGCTCTCTGGGCAAGTAGTGCCAGAAGTTGGTGAATATTCCATACGAGAATTACTTTTTGGAAGCTATCGCCTCATTTATCGCGTCACGGAGTCTCGAGTGGAAATGATTGCCGTTTTCCATGCCGCCAAGATTCTTGGTTCCGGTGAGTTTGACTAATGTTGGCTCGCACCGTCACACCGGGACAGTAATTTGCGATAGAGAAGCACAACCGTTAATGTTGCCGGCAAATCAGCCGGGATGCGTTCGCCTCTAGATCGTTGATTGCCGCCACAAAAAGTTCAATTCGTGTTCTCCATCCTCCATTGGCCGAAGGCCAATAGAGAGTAGACAGGAGAAAGTAGAGAGTAGAAAGATTCGAAACCTGGAGATTTTCTAGGGCCTAAAATCGTTCATCACCGCTCAACTTTCTCCTTGTCTACTCGGTCTACTTTCTACTCACTACTCTCTTCTTTGCAGTGTGAGGCGTCTCCTACCTTGGAGAAACGAGATGGCATTCGCTTTCGAAAAGCTGCTCGTCTATCAGAAATCAGTCGACTTCGCTGATCAGATCTGCGATCTGACGGAGCAGTTCCCAGCCCGCTACAACCATCGTGCCGACCAAGTGAACCGCGCATCCCTGTCAATTGCGTACAACATTGCCGAAGGCAATGGTCGCTTCACAAAACCCGACCGCAAACATTTCTTCGGGATCGCACGTGGTTCCGTGCAAGAGTGCGTCCCTCAGCTCGAGCTCGCCCGCCGACGCAAGCTTGTTTCAGATGAACTTCACGCGAAACTGAAGCAGCAACTCGAGGAAATCTCAAGGATGCTCAGCGGCCTGATCAATGGATTGGATAATCGCGAAAGCTGAATCGACTATGGCCAATCCTGTCATAAAAAGTTCAATTCGTGTCCTCCATCCTCCATTTTCGGCGGAGCCGAAAATAGAGAGTAGACAAGAGAAAGTAGAGAGTAGAGAGTAGAGAGTAGAAAGATTCGAGACCTAGAGATTTTCTAAGGTTTAGACACTTTCATCACCACTCCGTTTTCTCCTTGTCTACTTGGTCTATTTTCTACTCACTGCTCACTTTTTTTGCACTGCAGGTAGTCTCCAACCTTGGAGAGGCCGGATGATTTTCGCCTTTGAAAAGCTGATTGTCTATCAAAAATCGGTCGACTTCGCTGACCAAGTCTGCGACCTGACGGAACTATTTCCAGCTCGCTACAACCATCTGGCCGATCAGCTCAATCGAGCATCACTCTCGATCGCTTCCAACATAGCTTGCCGTCCAAATACATCTTCGCTCGGTCGCAGTTCAGGATGATTCCCTGGTAGTTACCAATCAGCGAAGCGAGCGACTCGCGAGAGCGATTACCGAAAATGCCAAAGACAGCGAACATCGGCGCGACTGCCACCCACAACCACGCCTTCTGGCGATGTTCTTTAGTGGGCGATTCATCGACAAAGAGTTGTTCTTGTTTCGACAACTCGCTGCGAAGCTCTTCATAGGGAGTTGCGATTGCATGACTAACC
>JBBQRC010000019.1:0-16020 GCA_038215215.1 Pirellulales bacterium | reverse complement strand
ACCAACGCTCGCTTGAAGCAATGGGTGCGTGAGAACGTCGATACAACACTAACCTCCAAACGCAACCTCGCCTACACAGAATCAAACAATCAACTCGCGTGTTAGGAAAAACCAATGAAATTACATTTTCATCAGGCCAGGTTGGGGGTGAGTGGCAGAATCACCAGCTAATTCGGCCCTCTCCCCAGAGTGCTAGCGAGAGGGGTTTGAAAAATGTCCGTGCAGTCGCTGTTCTCACTCACCTACGCACATTCGCGAGCTTCCGACATTTTCATCAGTAAAGAGCCACCGGTTACGACCCCCGCGCGGAGCCTAATGTTGTTATATTGTTCGCTCGGTATTACGCGCTCGTTGAAACATATCACCTGTCCTTCCCTCTCTAGCTCTGGATATAGATAACTGATGGTGCCAGTCCGTCGCTCCGTGTTGCGTTTGATTTGCCACGTCGTGCTGCTGGTTGGGACGACTCTGTGCAGCGGGTTAATTGCGCAAGAATCTGGTTCGTCTACGGCAGCCGACACGGCAACCGCCTCTGCGACTCCATCCGCGCAGCCTGAGTCCGAAGGTGGTGCAGTGAGAGGATTGGAGTTCACTTCGCTAACGCGCACTTCTCAAGGCCGTGCGCGGGTAGGGAGCCTGGTTGTGCTCAAGGCGACGGTCCGCAATGCGTCCGAGCAAAGCGCACAGGGGGTCTTGGTCAGCCAGCTGAGTGGCCAGGCCGGTGATGAATTTCGCCGTAGTTTCACGCTAAATGCACGCGAAGAGAAGAGCTTTCACTTGGCCGTGCGCGTTCCCGACCAGGCTTCGACACCAAACGTCGATGTGGCGGTGACCCTCAACGTGTTGGAAGGGGGCCGCGAAGTCATGCTCATGAGACGCCCCGACGAACCCGCCACGCAAACCCTTCAGTTTCCGCTGGTGACGAACGAAATGATGACTGCGCTCGCGATGGACGATGAGCCGCCTGCAAAAGCCTACTGGCGTTGGCCGAAGACGGAGCGATACTCCACTTATGAACTGGCCGTCACGACACGCGTCGAGGCCAGTATGTCGCGAATTTGTGCGATGTTCGACGATGGTCCGTTCCCATTGAATATGTCAGATTGGGATTCGATTGATGTGCTGATTGTCTCGGCGCCGCGTGTATTCAACGATGCGACCGCGATAGCCGCCATGCAACAATTTATCCAACGCGGTGGGCGAGTCTGGATCATGTTGGATCGTATCGAGACAAGTGCCGTACGCGAATTGTTGGTTGGCGGGCAGGAATGTGAGACCGTCGATGTTGTCGAGCTGAATCACTTTGAGGTTGATGTAGCGGGGAGTTCATATGCGGCAGAGGACCGCACAGTGGACCGCGATCAACCGGTGAGTTTGAAGCGAGTGATGCAACACGGAGGCCGAGTCACGCACTCCGTCGAAGGATGGCCGATAGCGATTTGGTACCCTATAGGCAGTGGAGAATTGCTGCTCACCACGCTTGCTAGCGATGCTTGGCTGATTCCCAATTCGACTCATCGCAGTCCAAATCCAACGTATCAGTCCAACTTTAAACTACCGCTGTGGGCGGCGACCTTTGCCAGTTCAGTGCAGACGAAAAAGGAGGCGCAGCCTTTAGTGGCGGATGACGTTGCTTATCCGCTCGAATTGATTGGAAATCCAGTCGTCTCCTTCCAATTGGTAGGTCTGATGCTGCTTGGATTTTGCTCCGTCCTGATTGCGATTGGACTCTGGCGGATTTTTTCCGCCAGAGACTTGAGCTGGATGGGCGGGTTGGCCCCCGCTCTGGCCCTGGCTGCCTGCGGTCCGTTAATCGCAGTTGCCATGGGAATTCGCACTGACATACCCGACATGGTAACCCGTCTGCAATTAATCCAGCTCGGCCAACACGGGGGCGGAACGCTGCGAGAGTTTGCCGCCGTGTACAGCAGCGCAAACCAGGCTATGAAACTAACGAGCAAGGCGGATGGGATCGTCAAACCCGCGAGTTCAATGGACAGCGGTGTGCGACAAACGACGGTCGACGATTTCCAAAGTTGGAGCCTCAGCAATCAGAACTGGCCAACGGGAACTTGGCGTTATGAGACGGAAATTTCCCTGAATCAGGCCGCGGTGAATGCGACTGGCGAACTGACCGCCAGTGGCCTGATGATCGAATTGCCGCAGAATTTGCCCTCTCCATTGAAAGATGTAGTCGTCAACTTTGTGCCCGGTCAGACATCCCTCGGCAAACTCAGTCAACAGAATCAGCGTTTGTTAATCGATGGCGAATTTGACGCTGCGGGAGAACGCTGGACAACGGATACGATTGTCAGCGATGAACAACACAGGCGAGCGGAAGTGTATGGCGCGTTATTCAGTCGCCAGGCAAAGCAGCCTCGCCATCCACTACGGATGCTGTACGGTTGGACAGACATGTGGGAAGCTTCTCCACAATGGGATGTGCCCCTCGAGCAGCGCGGATCCGCTCTGGTTTCCCTGCCAATTACCCTGTCGACCCCCAAGGTTGGCACTGAGGTTTTCCTGCCCCATTCGCTAGTTAGGATCGAGCCCTCAGCGTATGCCGAGGGTATGTCGTCCATCTACAGCTTTAGCACGGGGAAATGGACCGAAGAGTCCACGTTCTCGACGAAAGCTTCGTTGAGCTTCGTATTGCCACCCGAAGCAGTGCCGCTGGAGGCTTCGGCCGTGACTTTTGAATGGGACGTCAAAGCTCCGAAACGCACCGTGCGTCTGTTGAATCATTCTCCAGAGGGACTTCGTGAACTGGTAACGCTTCAGGAACCTTCGATTCCCTGGCAAGCCACGTTCAAGGATCCGCAACTGCTCGAGGACCTGCGCGACGGTCGCCTGGAATTACAAATTGACATCGATGATCGTGAAGGTTTAGCGGATTCAGACCGCAGTACGTTTGTAAGTTGGCGCATCAAACAATTACACATTTCGGTCACGGGGCGGACGTTGCCGCGCGATAGTTTAAGCCAAGCCCCGGTGGCGCCTCCCTCCCAGTGACTTTTCATCCCCTGCCCTTAGCGGTCTTTCCTTTCTATGTTTCCGGGATACGCTCATCCATTCCCATTTCATCATCGCCAGGATCCTGTGAATGCCAGAACATGTCGTTGAAACGAAGGATTTGTCGAAGCACTACGGAGATTTTTCTGCGCTCGATGCGCTGAACATTCATGTGGATCGGGGGCAAATTCTTGGCTTCATCGGCCCTAACGGTGCTGGCAAAACCACCACGATCAAGATCATGGTTGGTCTGTCAAAACCCAGCAGTGGTTCCGCGTTTATCTCAGGTGTGAATTGCAGTGAAAATGCTTCGCGCATCAAGCGTTTGGTCGGTTATATGCCCGATCGTTTTGGTTCTTACGACAACATGCGAGTCCACGAATATTTGGACTTCTTTGGAGCGATTTTTGGTATCGGTCGCGGCCAACGGCGGAAGCGCATCGCGGATGTAATGGAAATCACCGATACGACTTATATGCAAGACAAGTTTGTCGAGAGCCTCAGCCATGGGATGCAACAGCGGGTTGGCATTGCTCGAACTTTGCTGCACGATCCAGAAGTGCTCATCCTGGACGAACCTGCCAACGGCTTAGACCCCAAGGCACGCATCGAGATGCGAGAACTGCTGTTGAGATTGGCGGCTGAGGGCAAGACCCTAATTGTGACCAGTCACATCCTGCCTGAATTGGCCCGCATCTGCAATACTGTTGCCATCATCACCGGTGGCAAGCTGCGTGCGTTTGGTACGCTTGACGAAATCATGCGCGATATCTGTCCGTTGCGCAGCTACGAGATCCAATTGACCCTGGCCGAGCAAGTGGATCGTTCTGCGGCCGAGTTAGCCAAGCACTTGCGGCCCTCAGAGCCGCTAACGATCAGTCACGCTGAACGCACGCTACGTTTTCCCACAGCACGTACGGAAGCAGAGCTGGCTCAGTTGTTGCAGCAGTTGATCCAAGCCAATGTTACGGTCTCGCAATTTCGAGAGGTCGCCAGCGACCTGGAAGATGCCTTTCTTCTGGTGGCAAACCGTGACACGGCGGCGGCGTCGAGCGCTTTACAAACTGCGGGTTCGCCACTTTGACTTTGTCTTTAGATCGCTTTCCCGCCTACGCACAACCTCCACGTTTTCAATTTAGATTGCCGAACTTGACGACCATCATTGACAATCCGATCCTCAAGCGCGAACTGCTTGACCGCCTGCGTAGTCCCAAGACTTTTGCAGCCATTGTGGCCGTGGCAGTACTGTCGTCGCTGCTGGTGCTGATGCGCTGGCCGACAGACTCCTCGATCGACCTGGTCAGCCAGGGTGCGCGGCAAGTTTTTCGTCCTGTAGCGTTCGCCCTGGCTGCTGCCGTGATGATGCTAATTCCCGCTTTTCCCGCAACCGCACTGGTGACTGAACGTCGCCGCGGTACGTTGACACTACTCCTGAACTCGCCGACCACCCCGTTGCAGATCTACCTTGGGAAACTCGGTGGCAACGTGTTGTTAGCGATCGTCATTTTCTCAGTTTGTCTTCCGGCCTTGGCAGCCTGCTTCGCAATGGGGGGCATTTCCCTTCAAAATCAAGTTGGTCCGTTGGTTCTTGTTTTACTAGGGATGGCAATTCAATATACGGCGGTTGGTTTGTGGATCAGCGTCCGGTCTCATTCGGAGGATGCAAGCCTACGTTGGACTTACGCGGTCGTACTTGCCCTGGCGGTGTTGTCGCTTGGCCCGACCATTTTTGTCGGTAAATTAAGCGGCATCAAATCCTTAATAGCCCATTGGCTGACCACAATTTCGCCCATATCCGCTTTGCAACAAATTACCGGTTCTCAGGCCCAAGCGGGCGAAATTGGTATCTCGACCAGTTGGCCCGAGTTCTTATTGGCGAGCGGTTTGATCAGCTTGATTCTGGCTGTCGCAACGCTGCTCAAACTCGACCCGTTGCTACTCGATCGCCCACGACCAACAGGCAAGGTCGTTGGCCAAAAGTCTGCTTGGTGGCGACGATTTGCATATTTGGTGGATCCGCAGCGGCGCAAATCGGGCATCGCTTGGTGGCTCAATCCGGTGATGGTAAAAGAGTTTCGCACCCGTAAGTTCGGCCGGCTTCATTGGCTGATTCGTTTGATTGCTGTGTGCGCCATCATTTCGTTATTGTTGACCGTTGTCGCCGCTACCGGAACGGTCAGTTGGGGAGTAGAGCGGATCGCCGCGACCATGGTGCTGTTGCAAGTTGCCCTGATTTTATTGCTCGGCCCGAGTCTTGGTGCCAACTTGATCGCGTCAGAAGTGGAGAGCGGTGGTTGGCAACTGCTCCGCGCTGCCCCGATATCGCCGCTGCGCATTGTGGTTGGCAAGTTAATGAGCACGGTGTGGACCCTCCTGCTACTCCTGCTGGCGACTTTACCTGGCTATCTAGTGATGAGCTACATTCAACCCGCCATCGGTGGTCAAGTCGGAAACGTGGTCATCTCACTGGTAATTGCGATCGTCATGGTGGCGACGATTAGCGCCTGCGTGAGCGCTTTTTGCCGCACGACGGCGGTGGCGACGGCGACCAGCTACGGATTGCTGCTGGCACTATTTGCCGGGACGTTGCTGATCTGGCTTTCCCGCGGCAAGCCCTTTGGACCAGTATTCGTTGAGCGCGCTCTACTGTTAAATCCTACCGCCATGGCACTGGCTGAGATGAAAACGCCGGGCTTTGAGCAGTATAGTTTGACTCCTCTGGGTTGGTACGTTGGCGTTGGCATCGCCTTGCTCAGCCTCACAGTGCTGGCCGTGCGAGTGTGGCGCATGACCAAGCCAGACTGATTCCAAATGGTCCATCGACAACTTCACTCACGCAATTTCAGTGTAATAAAGCGGGATCTTATGTTCAGAGCATTCGCAAGGCTTCCAATCGCTACCGCGACAGGGCTGCAGTGGCTTGTGATATTCACCATCCTGGTTGGGAACATGACGAGCGGTAGGTTTTTACCGGCGCAGCAGACTCAGGAATTGCAACACTTCTGGGAGATCGACCCTCTGCTTGAAGATACCTGGCAATTGCTTCAACAGCATCCGCCAATGCGGTTTGATTTGGCGGGTTTGGACTCGCCGTTGGCTGAGACCAGATTGAGCGTGGCCCAGCAGCTTTGTCGCGTCCACGACAATCCCAACTTCAAAGAACATGCAGATGCAGGCAAGAAGTTGTTAGCAAAACTAAACAGTGGTGAAGCCAACGTGCAAATTCGCCGCGCCATGGTTTCCGCTGCCATGCTTGTGGGCGATGCGAGTTATGCCGCGCCGCTCTGGGATTTGGTGAAAGAGGATCCCATGGTGAGCGGAACCGTTGAGCGTGCGCTGGTCAAGTGGAAAAGCCCAGCGGCCATCGCGACTTGGAGGCAGCGTGCCCATGACGCTACCGCGCCATCCGGCGAATTGCTTGTCGCCATCGAAGGCTTGTCGCTCGTGGGCAGCGAAGTAGATGTGCCAGATCTAGTACGGATTTTGACGGATCATCGCTTGTCGAGCGCCTGTAAGTTGCACGCCTCGCGGGCACTTGGGGCCATCGTCACCGAGGGGCAAAATGCTTTGGCGCAGCACATCCTGGATTCGAACGTGGATCAGCGGCATCTGTTGGCTGCGCTGGTATTGAGTGGCCACTCTGGGGAAACCACCACTGCGCAGCTCAAGTATATTATCGAAAACGGTTCAGCGAGTGCTCAGGGGGTTGCCTATCGAACAATAACAAACGTAAACCTCGACGTGGCGCTTGACTACGCACCAGCGCTGCTTGCCAGCAACGATAACATCTTACGCGAGTTGGCCATCAAAGTGCTTCAACAGCGCGTCTCCGCCAGCAATTTGCAACTGCAGGCGACGGCACTTGATGATCGCAATCCTTCCATCCGACAGCTTGTCACCCAAAATTTACTGTCGAGTGCGGCGCAAGGGGAGCGGGAAATAGTTGACAAAATCGTCACACAGTATTTGGATTCTGCAACATGGACTGGAGTTGAGCAGGCAATCATGCTGACCGTTGGTTTGCAGGATCGTTCGCGCTGCGAAAGTCTGCTTCACTTGCTGGATCATCCGCATCCGGAAGTCTCTATGCGCGCCGGTTGGGCACTGATGAAGCTAGCAGAAGATTCGGTCGTGCTGGCGCGGATGCTCGAGCACACACAGATAATGACCGAAAAATTCGCAGCCAGCGAACCTGTCAGCGAGACCGATCAGATTCGCTTGAGCTATCTGTTTGAGAGTTTCGGGAGAAATCTATATCGACCCGCCTACGATATGTTGCTCCGCTACGTGCCAAAAGACAATTTTAAGTTCGGCGTGATAAGTCGCGCATCCGCCATCTGGGCATTGGGAAAGATGAATCGCGATCAGGACAATTCGGTATTACGGGTTGCCCTCCATCAACGCATTCAGGATGCCGCTCCGTTACTTCCCGAAGATCTTTTGGTGCGCTACACGAGCACTTTGGCGTGTGGTGAAATGGGGCAGGCCGACACGCTAAAAGTCATTGAACTTTACGGTGCCGGTTACCGCGATCCATTGTCCGTGGCCAGTCGCTGGGCCTGCGATCGCATACGCAAACAGAATGGCTTACCGCCTGCCAATTGACGTTGCCCAAACTCATGCAGACCTTGTCGCGGATTAGCCTTTAATCTGTCCGCAACCGCCGAGCGCGCAAGGGAATTATCAAGCTACCTCGCGGAGAAGACTTCATCCTCCGGCACATCCAGAGGTAGATCTTCCGGCAGTCGTCTCGCAACTCGCATTTTCGCGCTGCGCGAGCGAGAATTACGATTCACCTCAGCGTCGCTGGCTTGCACCGGACGTCGGGTGACCACCTCCACCCGTGGATCCTGGCGAAATGCATATTTGACTAGGCGATCCTCCAGTGAGTGAAAACTGATGACTAGCAACCGACCGTCCGAATTCAAGCAAGCGGGGAGCCGTGCCAGAGCTCGTTCCAGAATCCCCAGCTCGTCGTTGACTGCGATGCGCAAGGCCTGAAAGGTTCGTGTGGCAGGATCGATGCGGCCATGCTTTTTGCCAGGTACACTGCGATAGATCAGTTCGCGCAATTCAGCCGCCGTACGTACCGGGTGCTCCTTGCGTGTCTCGACAATCCGTTTGGCGATGCGGCGACTAAATCGTTCTTCGCCGAACTGAAAGATCGTGTCGGCCAAGGTGCGTTCATCTACGCGGCTTAACCACTCCCAAGCCGGTTCACCCTGCGTCATGTCAAAACGCATATCAAGTAGGCCATCAGCGGTGAAGCTAAAGCCACGTGTGCGGTCGGCTAATTGATCACTGCTAAGACCGAGATCCAGCAAGATTCCGTCCACCTTACCCCAGCCGATTTCACTGAGCGTTTCCGGAATTTCGTCGTACGATGAATGCCGTACGATGCAGTTGGCGGGCAACGTGCCGCTTAATTGCTCAACCACTCCAACGTCGCGATCGATGGCCAGCAAGCCGCCGCTTGGCCCCAATAAATCGGCGATCAGGCGGCAATGACCACCACCTCCGGCCGTACCGTCAACCCAATGCTGGCCCGCTGCTGGCTGTCCCAACTGAAGGACTTCAGCCGGTAGTACTGGTACGTGGACAGTGTCAGGCATAGGTTACGTTGCGCCTTTGGCTCCCAAACGATGTATTTATTCTGGCTACCGCAAAACTAGGTGATCCCAACTGGCAGGCGAATGCCTGCGTTTTCCAGTTTGCCCGAGTCCAGCCAGCCGTTTTGCGTTGCCAGCCACAACAGCAGACCTTTCTGGGCGTGCATGCGGTTACCGGCTTGAACTACGACGGCACTTTGCGGACAGTCCATCACATCGTCCGTAATTTCCTCGCCGCGTTTGGCGGGCAGGCAATGCAGCACGTGGCAGCCGTTGGTAGGAATCGCCATTAGTTGCGCATTGAGCTGGAAAGGGGTAAAAGCGGCTCGTCGAGTGGCTGCTTCGGCCTCCTGCCCCATACTTGTCCAAACATCGGTGTACACGAAGTCGGCCGCCGCCAGCATGGCTGAAGCATCCGAGGATTGGGCGATGTCAGCATCCGGGTAACGTTCAAGGATATCGGTAATACAAGTCTCATTCATCCGATATTCTCGTGGCCCGAGCAAACGGAAACGCATGCCAACCATGGCAGCCGCTACCGCCAATGAGCGGGCTACATTATTGCCATCACCCACAAACGTCACCGTTTTCCCCGTCAGCGAACCGGCAATTTGCTGCATCGTCAGCAGATCAGCCAATGCTTGGCAGGGGTGCGAAATATCGGTCAAGCCATTGATGATGGGGACGCAATTGTATTTGGCCAGTTCTTCAACCGACTGGTGGGACTTGGCACGACACACTATGAAATCGGCATATTGGGCGAGTACGCGCACGAAGTCCTTGGTGGACTCGCGACTCCTCCAGCCCACTTCTGCGCCCAGGAACATGGCGCTGCCACCCAGTTGCTGAATACCCGCTTCAAAGCTGACTCGGGTCCTCAAGCTGGGCTTCTCAAAGAGCATGGCGAGTACGCGCCGTTCCAGCAACGGCGGACGGCAGCCTTTCTCCAGCAACTGCTTGGCTTGTTCTGCCAGTGACAGTATTGTTTGCAGCTCTTGTTGGCTAATATCAAATAACGTAATTAAATGTCGCACGACAAACCTCACATCATGAGCAGGCGGTTGGCTCGTTGATTAGACGAACGGCTAAGCGCTGGGCAAGAGCTGTTCTGGTTGCGTCATGGCTGCAATATGATCAGCCAATGCATCCGCCAAAATGGACATACCACGCTCGATCTGCTCCGCGGTGATATTCATCGCGGGGAGCAAACGCAGTACAGTTGATTGAGTACAGTTTATTAGTAAGCCCCGCTCAAGGCAGGCTTGCACCACATCGGTGCCTTCAAAGTCTAGCTCAATTCCGATCATCAAACCAGCTTGGCGGACTTCGCGAATGTGCGTGAATTGCTCGGCCAGTTCCGCCAGGCATCGGGCGAACACGGCCGCATTCTCTTTAGCTTGTTCGAGCAAACCGTCCGCTTCGATCGTTTCTATCATCGCAATGCCCGCCGCAGCCGCGATCGGGTTACCACCAAAGGTGCTGGCATGCATACCGGCTCGCAAGCTCGGGGCGATTTCGCGACGTGCCACCATGGCCCCGCCCGCGATGCCACCACACAGCGATTTAGCCAGCGTCATGACATCGGGTTGCACCCCAAAATACTGATAACCAAACCACTCACCCGTGCGTCCGCAGCCCGACTGGACCTCATCAAAGATCAGCAGCAAATTGTGCTGGTCTGCCAGAGCCCGCAAACCCTGCAAGTATTCAGCCTTGGGGATGCGAACTCCCCCTTCTCCTTGAATTGGTTCGATCATGATTGCCGCCGTGGCATCATCGATCCTCTTTTCCACTTCGGCCAAGTCAAAAGGAGGTGCATACACAAAGCCGGCCACCATGGGGCCTAGGCCAGCATGATATTTTGGTTGCGCCGTGGCTGCCAAGGCGCCTAGCGTGCGCCCATGAAATCCACCTTGAAAGGTAATGATCTTGTAGCGCTCGGGACCGTGGTGTAACCGCGCCAGCTTGATCGCCGCCTCGTTTGCCTCTGCGCCACTGTTGCAGAAAAAGACTTGGCCATCAAAACTGCGCTCTACTAGCAGCTTTGCCCACCAGCCCTGCACGTGCATCTGCCAGCTATTGGGGACGTGAATCAGCGTTTCTACCTGACGCTGCACTGCCTCCACGACACGCGGCGGGCAATGCCCCAACAGATTGCAGCCCCACCCCGGAAAGAAATCGAGATACTCATGCCCCTCGCTGTCCCAAACAATCGATCCTTCACCGCGAACCAAGTTGACGGGGTAGCGTTTGTAATTGGGAATTACGTATTTCGCAAACAGCTCTTCGGTGGCTGGCGAGCTCAGGTTGGCAGGGATGGTCACGTTCCGCTCCTCCACATCAATCACAAAGATCAAACGCCAGCTTTAACGCGGGTTTGAACCAATTCAGTTCCGACACCACTGGTCGTGTATATTTCCAGCAACAGCGAATGCCGCAGCCTGCCGTCGATGATATGCACCTTGCGAACACCTCGCTTTAAAGTTGCCAAACAAGCTTCGATCTTCGGTATCATGCCGGCGTCGATCACTTTGTCGTCGATCAATTGCTGAGCTTCCTTGGCATCGAGCGAATGGATAATCGTCTCCGGCCTCAGCTTGTCGCGACGCACACCGTTCACATCACTCAGGAACACGAGCTTTTCTGCCCCCAGCGCTTCCGCGACGGCCATGGCGGCCGTATCAGCGTTCACGTTGTACTTTTGTCCATGCTCGTCAATGCACATCGAAGGAATCACGGGAACTTGGTTGGTGTAAGCCAAATTCTCGATGACCGCGCGGTCAACCCGGGTGACTTGGCCAACGAAACCAAGATCCAGCGGCTTGCCATCGTCATCGTCGAGAAACAATTTCTCGCCATATAGGACATTTGTGCCGTTCGCAAAGTTCAGATTGACGGCCCGCCCGCCCAAATGTTCAATCTCGTCAGCCAATCCCTGGTTTACTTCATCGGCGAGCACTTTTTCGACTATTCCCAACGTCGCCTCGTCGGTAACCCGCCGCCCCTTCACCCATTTCGGAACGATCTTCGCCTCGTCCATCGCCCGGTTGATGCTGGGTCCCCCGCCGTGCACAATCACCGGCTTCATGCCGACCGTTTCCATAAAAATCACGTCTAGCAGCAGATGGTGGATGGCCGCGCGGTCTTCCAAAAGACTTCCGCCCAACTTAATGACCGTGGTTTTACCGCGAAAATTGCGAATCCACCCCATCGCTTCGATCAGCGTATCCGCCTTGGCAATTGCATCTTCCACTTATCGTTGGACTCCTTGACGTGTCACGATCGTCTATAATGTGAATCTGCGAACAACGCGCGCCGGTCTCAACCTCCCGCCAACGCATTAGAACCCGCTAAAGCTGTGCAAAAGTTGTTGGTAAAGACCCATCAGAAGTGCGACTGGAAGGCCAAAAGCGGCTTTCCGGTCGGCTCTGGGAAAACGCGTAATGCTAATCTAAGGCAAGGATAAGTGTCAATCTGACTGGACTCTTAGGAATGCGAGCAACTATTTCGAGCAAGCAACTGGCCGCCGACCCCCTCCAGAGGGATTCTTGGCGACAAGCCTTCGGTAACACCCAGTCCTACGTGCTGATCGCCTTGATATCAGCGCTATTGACCACAGTTCCGTTGGTGACGGTGGCGGCTGAGTACGACCAATTGACTCCGCAATTCCGCGGTCCGCTTGACCTCGCTGTGGCGGCTGACGAGTCTTGGGTCGCCTCAGCCAACGAGCTAGCGGGAACGGTCTCGCTGATCGATCTACGCCAGCGCCAGGTTGTCTTTGAACTCCCATGTGGCGGCAAGCCCGTTTCCATCATGCGGGTGGGGGACGATCGCCTTGTCATCAGTTGTCGTGATTCCGGCGAAATTGTGGTGGTTGGTATCAAAGATCTGCAGTTGTCGATTCAAGCCCGGATTCAGGTGGGTTTCCAGCCGCATGGACTGGCCGTCCGCCAGGCAACAACGCCATCCAGCCCTCCGACCGTGTTGACCAGTTTGATGGCAACAGGCGAAATCGCCGAGGTCGACCTGAATAGCCAGCAAGTGATTCGCAAGTTTACCGCGGGAGCTTGGCCACGTTACTTGACGCTGTCCCCTGACGGTTCCCGTCTGGCCGTTGGTCTAGGGGGCGAAAGTTGTATCGCCGTCTTTGATGTCGCGTCGGGTGAGGAACTGTACCGCGAACCGCTAAGTGGTGGAATCAACCTAGGGCACATGCAATGCTCCTCGCGCGGCGACTACGTCTACTTTCCGTGGATGATCTACCGCAGCAATCCTATCAACCCCAGGAATATCCGCCGTGGTTGGATCTTGGCCAGTCGCGCTGCACGAGTTCGACTGGACGGACCTGCAGACCGAGAAGCCATCTCGCTCGACGCTCCCGGATTGGCTGTCTCAGACCCTTTTGGCATTGCCCTAACTCCTAACGAAAAACGTCTGGCGATTTCCTCTTCGGGGACACACGAGTTGCTCGTTTACCGTCTCCACGATTTACCGTTTGTAGGCGCTGGTGGGCCTGGTGATTTGATCGACGACCAGTTGCTCCGTGACAAAGATTTGTTCTATCGCATCGAGACTGGCGGGCGGCCCATGGCGGTGCGTGCTCTAGCCGATAATCGGCACGTTATCATCGCGAACCATACACTGGATCGAATACAGCTTGTCGACCTTGAATCGCGAAAATTGGAATCGGAAATTAGTCTCGGACCTGTCCCGAGTGATTCGCTGGTGCATCGTGGTATGGAAATTTTCTACGACGGACGAAGAAGCCTCGACCAATGGTACAGTTGCCAATCTTGCCATCTGGATAACGGCAGTAATGCGAAGCCGATGGATACCTGGAATGATGGATCAGCCCTGACCGTCAAAACTGTGCCGCCCATGTTTGACGTGGCGAAAACCGCACCTTGGACGTGGCACGGCTGGCAGCAAGACCTGGATGAATCGATTCAGAATTCCTTCACCGAGACCATGCAAGGTCAGCCGGCGAGCCGACAGGATGTCGCCGCCCTACGCGCTTATCTGACATCGCTGACGTCGCCGCCGAACCCATTTCGCCAGCCTGACGGAACTCTGGTTCCGTCCGCCATTCGTGGCAGGGAGATTTTTGAAAGTTCCGCCGCCGCCTGCACAAACTGTCATTTTGGAGCCACCTTGAGCGATGGCTTAAACCACGATGTTGGCTTGGGCTCACCCAGCGACAAGTACCCCGATTACAATACACCTAGTCTATTGGGAGCGTATGCCAAAGTTCGCTTTTTGCATGACGGTCGAGCTAAAACATTAGCAGCAGTTTTGACGCGGCATCATGGTCCCGATATCGTTTCTGGCAACTCACCTCTCACCGCCGAGCAAGTAAGCGATTTAGTCGCCTATTTGAAGTCATTGTAGTAATGACCTACCTGCCCACCTCCCTACCTTCCCACCGCAAGTACGAACTGATGAGCTCAACACAAATTTTCCACTGCTGCGCGCGGCGGCGACTGTGGTACAAAAACTTTTTTGGGGCAGTACTGTTCGTAGTCATGTGCGGCGGGATGTACGAACTCGGTAGGGCGGCGGAGATTAGCTTCAACCAGCAGGTTCGACCCATTTTGGCGGAGCACTGTTTGCAGTGTCACGGACCCGACCAGCAGCATCGCGAAGCGGATCTGAGATTGGATATCGAAACGACTGGCAAAACAGCCACGATTGTAGCGCACCGTCCGGATGAGAGTGAACTTATCAAAAGAATCACCACGGCGGATGCTGATTTACACATGCCCCCTGCCGAGTCCGCCAAGCAGTTGACCGACGCTGAGATCAACCTGCTGCGTCAATGGATTTCCGAAGGGGCGCGCTATGAGGGACACTGGGCCTTTGAACCCATTCGCCGCCCGCCAGTACCATCTACCACTATGGCCGCCACTACCGACATCGATCGCTTCGTGGTGGCAGCACTCGAGACTCGCGGCTTGAAACTATCGCCACGAATCGATCGCCAGCAACTGATTCGACGTGCCACGTTTGACTTGACGGGGCTGCCACCCACACCGGAAGAAGTGACAGCGTTTATTGACGATTCTTCACCTGATGCATTTGAATCCGTCATCGATCGGTTGCTCGATTCTCCACGCTACGGCGAGCGTTGGGGCAGGCACTGGTTGGATATCGCGCGCTATGCCGACACGCTTGGCGGTAGTGCCATCGGTTTTACTAAATTTCCGTTTTCGTATACCTACCGCGACTATGTCATCAACGCTTTTAACACAGATCTACCCTACGATGAATTTATTGTGCAACAACTGGCTGCAGATCAACTGGGACTGGCAGACAACGACCCCGCCCTCGCAGGCCTAGGCTTGCTGACTGTCGGCATGCAGTTCCGCAGTCTGCATGATCTCATCGACGACCAGATCGATGTCGTGTCGCGAGGCCTGATGGGCCTGACCGTCGCCTGCGCTCGCTGTCATGATCACAAGTACGACGCCATTCCGACGAGCGACTATTACGCCATGTATGCAACGCTGGCCAGCAGCCAGGTTCCTGCGACGCTCCCGGTGCTGGGCGAGCCCGAGCAGACTGAGACACTTCGCGAATACCAAACTCAATTGGCACAGCGACAGGTGATTTACGAGGATATGGCCCGCGATCAAGCAGAAGTTATGCGCGGCCGCTTGCGAACTCAGGTGGGTTTGTACCTAATCGAACTGGCCAAAGGGACGCCCGAGCAAGATGTCTCGGCCGCCTTTTTGTCCTACCGCACCGACGATATCCGGCCGCTGGTGCTAAATCGCTGGCGTGAGTATCTAGCCAACATGCCTGCCAGCGACCCAGTCTTTGGGCCCTGGGTGACCTTACGCGATTGCCCTGCTGAGGGATTTGCAAAGAAGTGCACCGAATGGGTCGGGCAGTGGCAAGCAGCCAACGGAGATGCTGCAAAATTTGCCAACGGTCAGAGCCTCGGCATGGAGGCGCCGCGGTGGAATCCGCGCGTGCTGGCTGTGATCGAAAAACGTCAGCCCACGTCGCTGATCGAAGTGGCGGAGGTTTACGGTGACCTGTTTGCGAAAATCCATCAAGACTGGTTACGAGCACTTGTGGAGACTTCGCTAGCCAGTGCTGTGGGGGCGGCGATTCTGACCGATGAAGATCCAGGGCACGCCGAAATCAACAGTGCCATCCTGCAGCAGTTGCGGCACCATCTCTACGCGGCCAATACGCCGACCGCCATGCCAGATGAAATGGCGGCTAAGCTGTTAAACCGGACCGTGTCCGACAATCTGAGCGGTAAACGAGGGACGATTCATAACTTGCATTTGACATCACCGGGTTCGCCACCGCGTGGGATGGTCTTGCGCGAAGCGGAGCAACCACCACCGTTTTACATTTTCCGGCGCGGCAGTCCGCTCGATCGCGGTGC
>JBBQRC010000018.1:0-16093 GCA_038215215.1 Pirellulales bacterium | reverse complement strand
AATGACGCAAATGGTAAAGAGCGTCGCCAAACACTTGGCCATATGCAGTTCTTGAAGACGCCCAAGTTGGGCGACGAAGTGAATGTTCGATTCTTACCCGAATCACCCGAAAAGGTTCTCGGTCCAAATGCTTTTCGGGTTGTGGGATTCGAAGCGGCTTTCCCATATGGAATTGGAATACTCGCAATCTATTCCATTCTACAAATGACCTTAATCGGGACGTCGCAATTTAGACGTAGACGTAGCGGACGTTGACGAGCTTGCCGATCAGCGATTATTCCTCAATCGCCCCTTTTGCCAAGTATTGCGGAAACGCTTGAAAGGCAATGATCTGGTCTCGCACTAAGTCGTTAGACTCTAGAGCGTTCATTACTGTAGTCATATCTTTTCCGCGAAAAATCATAACGCCCAATCGCTTGGATTGATTGTTGGACTGCTCTGTGAAAAAAGCCGCAAAGCCTAGTGCTTTGGACGCATGTTGCTCTGGCATTCAGGCCCCTTGGCGTTTTTAGGCAAACATGTCGTACAAACGCCGCCAAGTGCGAATGATGCGCGGCAGAAATTCTTGCGGCCGAAAGGTATGCATGAGGCAGTACATGGAGAATCGATTCATGATCAAATCGCGCAGCGCCAACTGAAATCCGACTTGCCAAGTGTCTGCTTCGATCGAACATCCAGCTGCCGCAGATAAAGTCTCTCGATGCAGGCTTAGGTACTCAAGTACCGATTCGCGTGAACAGTCCGGTGACAGCACAAAACAAAGTAATTCTGCGAGGTCATGTTGCGGTACCCCTAAGGTCGCAAGTTCCCAATCGTATGCACATAGTTGGACGTCGCCGTTTTGGTCGCGAAACGCGATGTTGCGCGGATTGAAATCGTTGTGGATAAGCGTCCGAGGCATACGCTCTAGCAACTGCCACCATTGTCCGACATCAGCGACAAATCCCTCAACGATCGATCGCGTACTCCCATCAATCCAGTTTGTAAAATATTTCCAAGCATAGTTCGTCAGCGGCTCCCACAAGTCCTTCATTTCGGCCATTTCTGCTGCCGACACTGTTGGACCAAGCCACGACTGCGCCAAAAGTTCCTGTTCCCGCTGGTACCAAAGGGAATGCACTTGGGCGATGCCCCGAATGGCCGCTTCGATATGGCGAGGTCGCCAATCGCCAACGTCGCTGGCTGAGTTCAAAAGCTCCATGCCGGAAAGTGATTCGAGCACTAAAATCCATTCACGCTGAGTTTCGTTTTCAATAGCGGCATAGACTTCCGGCACGTGCCTTTGGAAGCGAGGATCTGGCTGCCGATAGACATTGATTTCGCGTTGATGGCTTCCCAAAATCCCGAGGCGATCTTTATGTCTTCCAAACGCTCTACCAACTTTTTCATCGCACATCGTAGCCACACGCTCGGCGACAAAAAGCACATCTTGATCGCGCGGTTTGACTTTGACGAACAACTCAAGTGACTTTGGTTCAGCGTTCGCAGAATCACTAAATACGACGCGATACTTCGAAAGTCCAACTTGACTGCCATATTGCCATGAAGCCAGCTTTGTGGTGATGCTTTCCTCATTGACGTCCTCAAGTTTGGTCAAATCCTGAACTCGAAACAAATCGCTCCCATAATACCGACCAAGGACTTTTTCGAAGAATTTCCGATCAAGGCTCGTCTGCGCGATAACGTGTTCTGGTTTTACGCTCGCCACGCCAGGCAGTACTTTGCTTTCGATGAAGGCCGAAAAATAACGATCGAGTAGTTTGGCATCTAGCGGCGGACACGAAAGTGAGATACCGGATAACTTCTGTAGCGTGCGTTCGCAACTAACCGCGTTACGGTGTTTTTCTTCATACAGTTCCGGCAATGTCAAATCGCGGTCGGCGGCCGGTCGGGCAAGAAAAAAACTTCGCAACCGGTAGAGTGGATGACTGGGAAATACAGCCGACGTGCGCAATTGTGCAAGCCACGCGCGGTAAGGCGTTAGGCGGATCGAATATCCAAACAAATTCATCCACAGTACAACTTCCCGCCAAGGCCGCCGGGTTTGATTGGCCAAATGAAAGACTTGTAACGAATTCGTTGTTTGGCGAGAGAGACCAACAACGGCGTCCGCGACGTAATCCACGGTGCAACAATCTAAAGACCAATCGAGATTCGGGGCTGAACGCATTTCGATACAGCCGCGGATCATCGTTGAAAGCAAATCTTCAGCATTGGAACGACCCGTCGTACCGTCACCGGTAATCAACGATGGACGGTGAATCGTAGCCGGTAAGCCTCGCTCGCTTGCGCGACGAACCAGCGACTCTGCGACACACTTGCTTTGAGCATATCCGAGATGGATACCGCTTATGTAAGCCAACATCTCGTCTTGTTCAGACACTTCCTCGATTGGAAGAGTGGTGTAACAGGCGGCTAACGACGATACAAAATGAAATGGCTTTGTTTTGAAATCGCAGGCTAAGCGCAGTAATTCACGCGTTCCTAGAACATTGCTCGACCGAAGCCCCTCATAAGGTAGGACCCAGTTAACGGCGGCCCCACAATGATAGATCTCATCCATCTCGCGTGCGAGGAAATCCCAGGCGGCTTCCGACAACCCCAAACGCGGACTCGTTAAATCTCCGACTACAACACGCACTCGCGATTCAAAGTGATCATTCCAAATCCCATAGCGCTGTAGGTTTGTGCGAACTCGACTAAGTGTGCCATCGCCATCGCTGCGGACCAAGCAATACACCACTGCGAGTGTCTCGCGAAGCAGTCCGCGAAGTATGTAGGCTCCCAGAAAACCAGTCGCACCGGTCAGCAGGATTGACCGCAGGTGGCGATGGAGTCGAAATTCTCGGTCGGGAACGATATCCGCCGGCAACACGCTGTCGGCCAGCATTTCATCCACGGGCGACCGAATTCCGCCGCGGAGTGCAAATGCCGTTTGCTCGTTGGCTAGGGCCGATTGGATGAACTGTTCTAGCAGCTCAATATTGGGATAGTGCAATAGCAGAGTTTCCGGTACTGCACAATTCAATTTGGCAGCTACGGCCGCGGTCAGCTGGATTGCTCCGCTCGAATCCAACCCGTAACGCGCAAGCGCAACCTCACGATCGATCTTTTCCACCGGAACCTTTAGGCAACGGGAAACGGTGTCCATCAACCATGACGCATCACTCGTCCGCTGGAGTTGTCCTGATTCGGTCATCAGTGGAATCCCTATTAGGTTCAAGAGACGCCGCAAAACTAAAGTTTGCTAGGGACCAGGAGGCAAGGCAATCGAGTGTGCCCGCGAGTATGGCGTCGCAGCAGGCATGTCTTCGAATCTTACCGCTAGAGGTTTTGGGAATGCTGCCTGGAGCCAAGATCGCAATTGCAGCGGTTTGAAGTTCGTGCTGTTCGGCAATCGCTTGACGAATGGCATCCATAATCTCGTCGAAACTCCGCAGGGAGGGACTTGCCTCAGCGACTTTAGTTTTTGATCTGTCGGAACGCAATCGTCGCTTTACCTCCGCCAAGATTACCAATTGTGAACCGTCTTCAGTGGGCACAGAAACCGCAGCGGAAGAACTCAAATGGATTTCGCTATGGCTCTGCTCAACGGTCTGTTCAATATCCTGCGGGTAGTGCTTGCGGCCGCGAACTATAATCAGATCCTTGATCCGTCCGGTGACGAAGAGTTCACCGTTACGCACGAAACCAAGGTCTCCGGTGCGCAAAAATGGACCTCGGCCCGATTCCAAAAAGGCTTTGAATGTTCGCGCCGTCTCGTGCGGCAGATTCCAGTAACCTTGCGCTATGCTCGGTCCACTTACCCAAATTTCGCCGATCTGGCCTGGCGTCATTTCAACTGACTGCTTCGAGTCGACGATGACTATTTCCATATCAAACTTCGGCGAACCGCAACTGACAGGCTCGGTTGTGACGCCAGCATCTGCTGTCAAAGTAACTTCCGCACTATTGGCATTTTCGCCCGTCAGCGGCTTACCCACAACCAAAACCGTCGCTTCGGCTAATCCGTATACTGGAAAAAAAGTCCTGGATCGAAAACCACATTCGCGAAACGTTTTTGAGAAACCCTCGAGGGTATTTTTTCGAATGGGTTCCGCTCCGTTGAAGGCAATTTGCCACGAACTAAGGTCCAATTGACGGCGCTGCTCGGCAGTCGACTTCTGCGCACATAGTTCGAAGGCAAAATCCGGGCCGCCGCTATTGGTCCCTCGGAAGTGCGAAATCGCTTGCAGCCAGCGAAATGGCTTCTGAAGAAATGCGACGGGCGACATTAAGTAGGCAGGGCATCCGTTGAACAGCGGGAACAGAACTCCAGAGAATAATCCCATGTCGTGATAGGTGGGTAGCCAAGAGACCAAGACGTTGTCGGTTTCATGATGCGAGATGTGCTGAATGTACGCCAGATTATGAATGATATTGCCATGACTCACTACGACCCCTTTTGGCGCCGCAGTCGAACCAGACGTATACTGCAGAAAAGCGATCGTATCAGACTGAACTTCAGGTACTTTCCACGCATCGATGGTTTCCAGTCCATAGTGGTCGGTTGCCAACAGGGGGCATGTTGACAGTTCTGGATCGCTTTGGAATAGACTTGCAAACTTAGTGAAAGCCTCTTCGGTGCAGAGCATGGCTTTGGCTCCGGACTCACTGTAGATCGCTCGAAGGCGTGGTAGGCTGTGTTCGGGACGCGAGGGCTGAGGTGGATATACAGGCACAGCAATTACGCCAGCGTATAAACATCCGAAAAAGGCTGTCACAAAATCCAATCCGGGCGAATACATCAACAACGCTCGATCTCCCTGGTCCAGCGCGCTCTGCAGCATCACTGCGATCTCTCGACTTCGGTGATCGAGTTGCCCATAGGTCAGCGTGTCACTCTCGGTGATACCATCCACCAAATACGTATAACCTCTTTGGTCGGGGTGAGTTTGAGCGCGCTCCGTCAGCATGTGAACTAGTGAAACGCAACCGGTGCCTTGCGAACCCCACAGCTTTCGGTCCATTATTTGCCTTCGTAACGATTCTGTAGTTCCAAAAAGTAGCACTGCAACTTCTGGCGATTTTCGTCCAAGTCTTCTAGTTTCCAGTCGTTCGTCGGTATTGGAGGTTGAACATGGATGTGCACTACGCCTGGCCTAAAATTGTATCCCCAGCCCGGGTTTATTGCTGTTGGTATCGCAAAGTATATCGGCACGATGGGTGCCGCCAGGTTGGTGGCGAGATGAAAGGCTCCTTTATTAAAGGGTGCGATTTGTCCTATCATGCCCTTGTTTCCCTCTGGACTCAAGAAAACTGATTCGCCAGTCCTCCGAAGAACTCGCTCCGCACGCTGGAAGATTTCAACCCGACGCTCGGGAAAGGTCTGAGGAACGGTCCAGAAGACGCCGGCCAGATATCCCAGCAAACCCAAGGGAGGGAACTTTTTTCGTAAGTGGCCACTAAGAAAAAAACGCGTATTGGGTAGCCGCATGGCGGTCAAAATGAAGACATCTAAGGTGGATGAATGATTGGCAATATAGACCGTCTGCGTAAGGCCCAAGTATTGCTTTTCATGGACCACAAATTTTATCCCGGCGATCCATAGAGCAAGGCGAGCCGTCGGTGCTATGATGTAACTCGCGTAAAAGTCGCGAGCTTGAAACAACGTCACTATGGCGATCAGCAGAGTCACCAGTGAACCAATTGTCATCACGGTGAAACCGGAGACGATCTGTATTAGGATGCGGCACCAATCAAATAGACTTAGCGACTGTTTGTTGATTCCGGTAGTCATGTGGACCTCTTACAGACGACTGTCTGCATGGCAAGATTCAAATGATGCTCAAACAGCAACATTGGGCTGAGCAAAATTTGCCCTAAAAAGTAGGGATAAATCGCTTTCGCAAAGTCGAGCCCTCGGCCTTTGCGAAGTTTGAAAGCGACACCGGCGAAAAGATAGAAATAAGCAGGAAATGCACCGTAGGGAAGATACTCGACCAGTTCCAGTCCAGCCTTCTCAATGAACTGAAGCAACATCTTGCGATCGTAAAGTACAGTGTGCTGTGGCGCTTGCAAGCCAGCCCAACGGTTACCATAGAACTTAAATGACTGCCTGTCCAACCGTGGAACTTCGATGATTAGCCGTCCATCGCGTGCCAGTCGGTCACGGGCCACAGCCAGTGAATTAAGCGGATCGTAATCGTGTTCAAGAAAATGCCACATCGTCACCAGATCGAACACCTGCTGGCCGAAGTCCTGTTCATACAACAAACCGCAGCGGAAATCGATCTGAGCAAAACCAGGAAGTTGTGAAAGGTCTTTGAAATCGACGCCGGTCACTTGTGCACCATACAGCTCTTTGAGGCGCAATAGAAATGTGGCCGCCCCGCAGCCAACGTCCAGTACATGGCTACGCGAATCAAGCGACACATACTTGCTGATAAGCTTGACCTTCTCGCGATCATGCTTGCCCATCGCGTGGTTATAGAACCAGGTGAGCATTCCCCAGTCCTGCTTCTTCCGGTGTGCGATGTACTCCTCATCGTAATAGTCTTTGATGTTGACCACGTCGATTCGCGGATTCTGATAGACCAATCCACAGGCGTTGCAAGTAACGAAGCGAAAATCACCTGGCTTGCCTGTCAAATCATCTTGAGCCATCAAAAATTCCCTGTGGGAAGTTCCACCACAGTAGTAGCACGCTATTGATTCAAAGATCGACGGATTAGGTGGCGAGGCCGATGTGAGACGAGGCATGCGAGCAAATCCTGGCTACAAGAGCTGGTTCATGACGGCGAGCAATAATCGCAAGTAATTTATGGCAACATCTCGCTTCCGACAGGTCCTAAGGAACTCGAGCGACTGAAGCCGGGTAACTCGCCAGTGCGTAGTTTAACAACCAAACAAAGCCAACCAGGAACACCGCATAGCACCATCGCCCTGGCGGAACTTGGTTAAGAGATCGCTGCAGCAAACGGATTAACACCACGCTCCCCACGACAACCAAACCAAATTGAACGACAGCCAACAGCTCAGACTTTCCTATCAAGTCTTTCAAAATCAAAAATCCGACTAAAACCACTGCCATAAGCTCCAACATCAACAACTGGTGAGCATGCTTGATCGAACTGACGCGGTGGTCGTGAAGAAGCTCGTAAATACAAAAACAGAGAAAAGTTACGCTCATAGCGTAAACAGCAGTAAGTATTCTTTCTCGCCCACCGGCATGTGAACTCAGCAAATAGACGAATACCGGATACTTCAAGAGCACAATCGTATGCGAAAAAACGGAATTGAAAGTGAGTTGACCACGAATAGTATACCAGGCAAAAACCAGAAAATTGAGAATCAAAAACGCGATCAAAGAAAGCCCTGATTTGTAAGTAGCTAGCAGTGTAACATTAACAGTAAACAACAAACCCAAAACGATTCGGAATCCAACCAACGATTTTGTCCGACACAGCACTCGCTGAGGAACAAGAACCTGGTCGCCGGCGATATCACTTAAGTCATCCCACAGTCGAAACTGAGCAACCAATAACGTAGCCAACGAGATGTTGAGCAACCAGGTACTTGCGGCTGCTGGCCATCCTGTTGCGAGGGCGGCTGTACAGAGAAACATCGTCAAGGACCCAAGGAGGGCCACTGGCATCCGGCTTCTTTGGTAGCTCAGTAGGTCGTTAGTCGACAAGTTGAACAATGCCGCGATCTCCGTTAACAGTTATCAACTGGCCCTTGGAAATCAGCTGGGTTGCATTGTGCACGCCAACCACGGTGGGGATTCCGTACTCGCGCGCTAGGATGGCGCCATGTGAGAGCATGCCGCCTCGTTCCATGACTAGCCCTTTGATCAAAAAGAATACTGGACCCCAGCCTGGATCAGTTTGCCGTGCGACCAGCACGTCACCTTCGTGCAACATTCGACATTCCGAGATATCTCGCAAAATCGTAGCCGGAGCAGTCACCTGCCCGCCGCAGGCCCCAATTCCCGACAGCCGTGCGTCAACAACTTTTACTTTGGTATCCAAGTCAATCCTTACAGCATCGCCATCAACAGGCAAATAACAGCCCGACGGCAATATGAATGAGTCTTCAGGTGTCATCTGACTGAGCCGCTGGTGTTCAACTTTTCTAAGCTGAACCAATTCATTTGTCTGATACGGAAACATGGCGCTACCCGCCAGCAAAGAATCGACCTCCTGATAGGACAAAAAAAAGATGTCGTTCCGATTCTGCAACCATTCGCGTGCAACTAACCGATCGCCGATCGCCAACGCAATGTGCCGACATCGGCTGTACAACAAGGCTTGTTTCAGGCGTGCTCGTTCACGCAGTGCAATCGACTTGTGACAGTTCTTCAAAACAATCGACAGCCACGTAGCTTTGCTTGGCCACGTGAAAAACCAGAAAAGCTGGCGGCGTTTTTGTTTTTGCAACACTGTTTTGGTTTCGGATTCTCGATCGGCCGCTTGGCGATCTAGCAAGTCCAGAGGAGATTCGCCTTTGAGATCGACATAGGACCTCAGCATATCCAGCAATGCTTCCGGTTGCTCTTGGAAACTCGCAACCGTCAGCATCAGCTCCCCCGAACATCGAAACCCCCAATTCCGTAGATACGACTGTAGCGCCCCGTTGAACGCTGAATACTCCGGTTTAATACAAACTTCGGCCAGAAACCGTGCATCGTCACTGGCGTTCAGCAGGTCGTTCAGCGCAGGGTTCTCTCGCACCATACGCGACAATCTCCAAAGCTCGATAATTGGTGTCCCGCTGACCACGTCGCGCAAACCTTTTAGCAAAGAATTGTGCAACCCCGCTTGTTCGCACTCAGGAAACTCTCGGCTCAGCAGTCGCTTGAGCAGCCCATAGGTGACCATCGCGGTCGCATCCGCTAAAGAAGCGTTTGTCCAGCGATTACAGCGAATGTCGATGAACGCACGCAGATCTTCCAGCAATCCGTTTAGCGGCTTCGACTCAAGTTGGCTGGATTCGGTCGTTGCGGCAAAGGCGTCCACCAACCGTTCGAATAGGGTCACACGTTTTGTCAGAAACAACAGTTGCCAAGAAGTTTTAATAAGTGTACGAAACAACTCAAGAAATTGTGCGAAGCGGCCAGTACGAGTCGTTTTCAATAAAGTTGCAGGGTCCGCACTTGCGGACTGGCTAACACCCACAAAGTCATCAAACCATTTGGCCAACAGTTCACCATAGGGAGCCATCCGTAAAGATGAGTGAATGTTGGTCAAGTTGTAATACATCCGGCCCCCGTGAACGCCAATCGCGTTGCGCAGTGGAAACTCCATCAGTGCAACTCGGCGCGAATCAAAGCCGAGCGTCAGGGCAAGATTGCGGAAATAATGGTAATAGCCAACAGACGCGATCGAATAGAGGAGCGGTGAGATGGGTTCAGGAAAATTCTCATTGACATTGGCATTCGACCAAAGCACAAATTGACCTACTATTGGATCGTCCTGGGATTTCTCGACCGTTGCGACAGCCCCTGTAAAACTGACCGTGATAGGTCGAGTCTGAACTAGAAACAATTGTCCATGCTGGTCGATCGTCCATTCAATGTCTTGCGGGCAACCAAAATACTGTTCCAATTTCAGAGCCGTTCGCGACAATCGCTCAATTTGGTTTGCGTGAAAAAGACTGTCATCATTCTCACTAACGGCTTGTTCCGGCGTCGCCTGTATTCGCCAGGAAAGATTGCTGCGATCGACCAGAAAACGCCCAGGGTTCAATTTGCCCGCCGCCAGTTCATCACCAAAACCGTAACAATACTCAACGACCATCGAATCACTCTTACCGCCTGCCGACGGTGGACTCGCCGTGAACAAAATGCCGGAAATTCGCGAGCTTACGAGCTTTTGAATCACCACGCCCATCCCGCGCAAACAGATCCCTTTCGACAACTGGTAAAAAAGAACGCGCGGCGACCAATACGAGGCCCAACACCCAAGCACGGCTTCAATTAACTGCGGATCTGACGTGACATTCAGGAAGGAGTCTAACTGACCTGCAAATGCCGCTTGGCGGGAGTCCTCACCGATTGCCGAACTGCGAACGGCGAGCGCATTGTCTCGAAAGGACTCCGAAACGAATGCGCGAATGGCAACTAGGACTAGTTCGGGAATTTGCGCCTGGCAGACTCTACTGCGGATTGCTTGCGATGCAGAGTTTATTCGGTCAAGTTGTTTAGCGTCCAAGCCCTCGAGCGTCTTGGCAATCGGTTCGCGCAGTTCGTTTTCATCCAGGAACAATTGAAATGCCAAATCGGTAACCACGAACCCGGGCGGAACATCAATCCCTAGTTTCGCCATCTCAGCTAGATTCGTCGCTTTGCCTCCGACCCGATCGGCGTTCACGTCATGCGACGCAGACTCTAGAGAGCATACATAGTTCCCGCGCGAACTGGGTGACGCAATGGGCTGAAGCATTTCCGTATTCATCCGGGCCTAGCCTTTACTCCAAGTCGAAAGAGCAACACATTAAACGCCAAATGGATGATTGGGCCAAAGAAGAAAATGTAGCACCAAGTCAGGGTGGGTATTGGCACGACGAGCGCCAGCATGAGCATTCCGCCGACGATTGAATCAAAACGATCAACCAGAAAACATATCCGACGAGCATAGAGCCGCGCCGGCGCTTCTCCGGGCGGAATTCCCAATTGTCGTTTTACAAACGAGTTCGGCAACTCACCGAGCATGAATCCAATACCGACCAGGCACCCCAGCATTCCAAATTGCAGAATCGAAAGTGGCCACAACCCTTCGAGACCATCAGGCGGGAAGGCGGCAAACAGAATGCGAAATAAAATGAAAGCAATGCTGACGCCTGGCACGATTGCAATGAAACCCCGCCACGTCTTATTGTCTCCGAATATGCGAACACCACGAAACGCTTTGCCTCCGTCGAGGGGTCTTTCGAAGCGTTTTGAGAACTTGCTGCGCAGCCAAAATGTTTGCACGAACCCCGCAGTCACAAATGCAAATATCAAAAACGCAGCACACACGACAGCGTCCGGTTTCATGTGAGCCAGTTCTTAAATGTCAAAGCCAGAGTGACTGGAGTTCTGAAACAGGAAAACTTCTCCTGGAATCCGCTTGGCTTTTATTAACCAGCGCCACCAAGTTACTCTTTTATGTGTTTCGTAACTGATACGGGACAAGTAATAGCCAGGTACGCTGGTGTATATATGATGCAATTCATGAGCGTCGATGTTGAGAAGTATCAAACCGGAAAACCAACGCGGAAATTTCAGGGAACGAGTAAAAAACTCTTGCTCTGCTGGAGTGAATGGCGACACATCTTCTCCGTGGCTTAGCTCCATCGGAATATGAGTATGCTGACTTAGTATCAGAACGTCCTGCATTATCAACGAGAAGTACGCGGCCAAAGCAAACACCGTGAGAGTTTGTCTCAGACCAACGAGGTAACAAACCGACAAGTAAAAAGCCAGTAAGATCAACACATTTAGGGTCAGCCGTAGTCGCTTTTTTCGGCGAGGAAACAGCTTGTAAAGACGTGGCAGGTTCCAGTAGTTCTGCAATCGATACAGCACCGAAAACAGCGGTATCCAAAGTTTCCAACAACCATTGATAATGATGCGCTCCCACAACTTCAATCGCCGCGGAACCAGCGTCGCCGTTGTTGCATCCAGATCCTGCCACCCCGTCCAGCGATGGTGGACGGCATGTACGGTCGTCCAACTTTCAAATGGAATCCCCGCCAGCAGCGACGCCAAATGTCCGCTGCACTTATTCCAGGCTGCGCGCCTAAACAGCGTTTTGTGCCCCGCTTCGTGAATCAGCACAAACCACTGGAGCATGGCAATCGCCAACAGCATCTGACCTAAAAGCCACAGCAACCAATGATCGACGGTAGACAGATAGATCGCGACCCCAGTTGCGACCGAGCAACCCGTCACGAACATCGCGCCAATCAGATCACTGGGCTTGAGGCTGTTGAACTGCGATATTGGCGGCGCAGCAGAGGCGATCCTTTTTGGTCGCGAATGGTCAATCGAAATTGATTCTACTGTCATTCGGCACGCCAGTTAGGTTTGGAATGAAATCTCAGCCTATTCTATCCATGGACCAAAGCGTTTTGCAAAGGTGATGAATACAATCGCCAACACCAGACCAGATGCTGGAAACAACAGATAGAATACACCTGTAGGCTTTCTAATTCGATACGTGCTTACCATTGCAAGCGCTAGCCCCACAACGGACACCGCAACGCAGCCTCTCAACCACAGTAATCCCCCAAAGCCCGCGAGGAAGGCGAGCGGTAGAAACATAGCCACATAGGTCACTGGCAGCCCGATAAAGTAGCGCTGCTTGCCAACGCTTTGCAGCCCCACCATGTCGAAGAAAGCCAGACGCCAAACCACACACAGGATAAAAAAGACCAGCAGAGGCACTTCGAAGATTCCCTTCAAGCCCGCCGAGTACATCAACACCACTGGCGCGAATCCGAAGGAACAAACGTCCACGATCGAATCCAGTCGCCCCCCAAAACTCTGTTGATCGGGACTACGATTTAGCCGTCGCGCCATCACGCCATCGAATAGGTCACACACTCCTGAAACCATTAAGGCCACGACCGAATACGCCAACTGTCCCTGGATGGCCAATAAAGCACATGCAACTGCCGCGCCCAAACCGGTCAACGTCAGAGCATTGGCGAGATCAAGCAATTGGCGTACATTCATCCACGGTAGAACCTCGATCGCATCGCCCCTGTGATTTCGAGATTCGGATCGCGATTCCATCTTATCTCTCCCCCCGCGCAGCCACAGATTCTTGCACACCCGCTCGCATAATTCGAGCACCAGATGTCACTCAGCCATCGGATTGTTATCGCTCTCAAATCGCATGACGGCAAGCCGACCTTGTGCGACTGTGTTCAAACGGTAACTTAATTTTGGGACGATGCCTCAGCAGAGTCCGAAAACCAGCATTTTGGCAAATCTGTGAATAAGATTGCCGAACGCTGGCTTGAAACATTCCTTCGCGATACCGCGGTCCACAATCGCAACAAAGAGGCCCCTTCAGCTTCACGGCTTGCTAAAATCGACGCTTGTAGTCACAGTTAAAGTTTCACATCGACCCGCCACTTCGAGATTTCCTCATGCCGCCTCGACTCGCCGTCATCATCTCGCAAGCCCCCACGCGCGATCACCGTGCGGCTGAAATCGAAGAATCTGTGGTGGGCGAATTGATGATCACCAATGGATTGGATGCCAATTTGGTGGGTCCGCTGCAGCGAATCCAGCCAGATAGTACTGATCTGCTTTGTTTGGCGAGTTACAGTCAAGATTTTGCGTTGCTCTCTTGGCTTCCCTTAGACGAGGCGCAGCAGGCCTGGTCCGACTTGCAACTGCCGGGCACACTGGTTGAATATCCCCCAGCACAATCTGGGCAGGCGCAATCAGGTACAAGCATGGCGTCTGCTGCACCTCGCACTGGGCGACGGATCACCTATCTGCGACTTCACGCTGCCTCGGATCCGCGAGAGATTTGCCAGCGGCTCAAGAACCGCTTGCAGGATCTGCAGGTAAAGACCGTATCCTTGCTGCCGCTTGCCACCTCCTCTACTGCACAGCGCACCGCCAGCTCCCCGCCGCCAACTCCGCCCCAACTGCCGGTGACCAATCTGCGGCTACCAACCACTTCTGCTCACAAGATTCCTGCTGCTACAGACGAAGTCAACACCGACAACCATGCGGACATGGAGCGTTGGCGCAAACTTGATCAGCTTGTCGACGATCTCGACGCCTTGGATCTCTAACAGGGACGGCGAATAGATGAACCAGAGCGAACCAGCGGCACATGTCGAGCAACCCGATGAGCGTTCTTTAGATTGTGGCCGTTATCGTTGGCTAGCTCACGAACTGCACGACGGGCTTCTGCAATGGGTCGTCTCAGCTCGCATGCAGGTGGAGGCGGGTCTCTCCAAGCAGGACGTGCCCGCCGCCGGTCATGAGAACTTCGCGCATGCGCTCGACCATTTGGAAAGGGCCCTAGTAGAAGGGCGATCGCTGATCGGCTATCTGGATGATCAAGCGCTGGGAGACGATGACGTAGAAGTCGCACTGGAGCGACTCGTACAGGCACTGGAACCGGATGCGTTGGAGCGTGGTCAAGTGCTGCGACTCGAAAAACCGTCAGCGGCGTGGCCGCGACTGCCGAAGCAAATTGCCTGGTCGCTCTTGCGACTGCTGCAGCAAGCGGTGCAGAACGCCATTCAACATGCCGGACCAGCCACTATCAAAGTTTGCCTTGGACGCTCTGAAACTATAATTGAGGTGGGCTTATCAACTGGGAACTCAGCGGCCCTTTTGGCCAGAGTGGAAGACGACGGCATCGGTTTCGATACCACGGTGCCACCGCGCCAGGGGCACTATGGGCTGCAGAGTCTCTATCAGCGGGCGCGCATGTGCGGTGCCAGCTTAACCCTCGACAGCCATCCCGGCCAAGGTACTCGAGTTGTCGTTGAAATTCCTTGGAGTGAGCCAGACCGTGGATGACTCCACTTCAATCCTGCTCGTTGCGGAATCGGTTCGCCCGTTGCGATAAATCGTTGTGGTCTTGGCATGCTCGTGTCCCATGAGCTTTTGTACGGTTTGAATATCCGAAGTTCGGTGGCCATCGAGTAGTAACACTAGCTTTCAACAATCAAATTGTTGACACGCTCGCCGCAATTTGCGAAGCTTACCCAAAGTGACGCGAACAGCGTGATAAGTACTTAGCAGCCGATAGCGATTGGGGGATAAGTGCTTATCGTCAGTTGCGGATAAGTACCAAAACCACTCCCTCGATCGCCTGAACAAGGGATAATTAAATCGTTCCGTACGTAGAAACCATCCATGACAACAATCTACGTCGAGACTTCTATTATCGGATACATGACAGCTCGTTCGAGCGATACGGTCATCTTCCAAGCGAGGCAGCAACTTACGCGTCAATGGTGGAGCACGTCACGATTGAATCACCGCCTTGTTTCCAGCCAACTTGTTATTGATGAGGCTAGTGCTGGTGATGTTGCTGCAGCACAAGAGAGACTCCAGTTATTGGATGGCCTTCCACTGCTGGATGTCATGCACCCCGATGTCCAACCGCTAGCTGACCAATTGCTCGCCAACCACCTGTTGCCAGCAAAAGCTGCTGCCGACGCACGGCATGTGGCCGTAGCATGCGTATTTGGTGTAGACTATTTATTGACCTGGAACTGTAAACACATTGCTAACGCGGAAACGTTGCCTAGGATCTATCGAATGCTACGAGATCTCGGCTTTGACCCGCCGCTGGTTGTCACTCCTGAAGAATTTTCTGGTAATGTCTAACCTATCCTTTGACGATCCTGTTGTCGCGGAGATTCATGCGATTCGAGCGGCGATGCTGGCTGAATGCGATGGAAGCGTCGTAGAACTTATGAAACGCGTCGCAATTCGCCAGCAAAGCTCAGAGCATCCGATAATCGCGGAACCCTTCCGAAAACGTACGGAACCAAGCGTTGAACGCGAGTTGCGGAGTCCCGTCGAGCGTACACAGCAACCCAATCCCCCGCAACCGCGTTAACGCGGCCGTTCTCTGACGCTACCTGCACGTCGAATAATCCCCTTGAGCCGCCAATTTCTTCGCGTCGTTCGCAGCCTCCTCGATAGTGCGATACAGATACGGCCCCTCGTCTTCGTCGTCGACTGCTCGATTGTTCGGCGCAATCAGATGCCAGTAGCCATCATACGGTTCTACCATCGTGTTCAGTCGCGGCAACGGCATCCCGTTAAGCGTCACGGCATCTCGCGGCACCGCGCGAAACCCGTTTCCCAAGTTCCTCGAAACCATATCGCACCTCACGAGTCAGAGAACAATGCAATCCACAAGAGCCAATGGCGAGGTGTTTTCCAATGGTGGCTCGAACCCACTGGCCTTGTGATTGCTACCGTTCGCGGCGGAAGTGAGATTTGCTCGACGCTTCGATCCACGGTACAATGCTTCATATGAGCACTGCATCCACTTTACCGATCGAAAATCTATCCGTTGCGGATAAACTGTTGTTGATGGAACGTCTTTGGAATGACCTTTCGCGTCGTCCCGCAGAT
>JBBQRC010000017.1:0-16202 GCA_038215215.1 Pirellulales bacterium | reverse complement strand
CTCAGTCGCCTCCTCTGGTGAATGCACCAGGAACTCCATGAATTTACGTAGAGCACGACAGTAAGACTGCCCCGTTCTCGGAGCTTTGCCATTGATATTGAGGTCTTCAGCGAAGCGTTTGATGATGTAACCAATTCAAAGGGGTCATAACCAATTCAAAGGGGTCAGGTCTCTTTAACGCTAAAGAGGCCTGTCCCCTTTGAATTTCCGCCAAGCATCTCCGTAATGGATCTTGCGCGGACCATCTGCCTGGCGAGGAGATTTACGTTTGATTCAAATAACCGATCACGGTCTCAGCAGTTTGGCGGCCGCTCTTGAGTGCACCGTGCACCGACGTCGATTCGCGGTGATCGCCGCACATGAAGACTCCCGCAGGGAGCACCAGATCGGTGCGGTGAGTGGCAAAACCTACTGGCTGCCGTGGTAACGCTTGCGGAATCAAGTAATTCGCCAGTTCGTTCCAGGTATCGACTTGGTTGCCAAACCATGCTCGCATCTGCGCTCGAAGCGCCCGGGGATCGTAATCATCCAACGCATGTTTTCCTACTAGGGATACGCTAATGAGCGCTTGACCAGTTGGGGCGACTTGCGCCGACGCGTTGGACAGAACCATCACGTGGTTTGCCGGTCCGCCGCCGTCGCCGTCAAGCATTAAAGTGCATTCTTTGAGTGGCGGTGTCTCGGACTGAAAATAAACGCAGCGGGTCGCGGAGTAGTCCGCGGCCACTGTGGTTTCACCTAGCAACTTGAGTGTGGCGTCAAGGTCGGTCGCCAACACGACTGCAGCGCACTGAAGCGTTTCGCCGCTGGCCAACTGAACAAAGTTTGCATCGATTGCCTTGACGGGACTTCCCAGACGCAGCTTGTGCACGTCGAGCCGGGCGGCCAACTGGTTGGGAATTGCTTGAATTCCGGCTGCAGGATAACTAATATCTCCAGCCGCCAGCATGCGAAAAACGAATCGCAGATAATTCGCTGAAGTACTTAGTTGCGGCTCGAGGAATACGCCAGAAAACCATGGGCGGAGAAAGCTGGAGGTAAACTTTGGTGAAAACTGGTAACGATCCTGGAATAGCCTCAGCGTGGTTTCGTCGCCTGCCCGGACGAGCATGTCATCAAGTTCCCCCTGGCGGCATTCTCGTTGCAATTTCAGTAGCTTGAATCGATCTGCTAAAGTGCCTATCGAGTTGAACAGCGTTGCCAGCGCATATCTGGGACGTCGCCAAGGATCCGACATGCGCACCCATTTTCCTTGTTTGAAAATCAGCGCTCCCGGTTCGAGGGGCTGAAGATCCAGTGCCGCGTAATCCAGTGTACGCTGGGCCTCAGGATAAGCGGTTTGAAAGACGTGAAAGCCGCGATCGAGCCGAAAGCCATCAAGGCAATCTGTTTGGACCCGTCCACCCACGCGGTTATCGCGCTCTAGCAGCAGATGATTTATCTTTTCCCGAGCCAAGTAGCAGGCGCAGTTCAGTCCTGCCAGGCCAGCTCCGACGATGACAACTGGTTTCGTGGGCGACATTTGGGGTACTTGCATATTAAAACGAAAAAAGGCGGTCAATTGTGCCTCCTAGGCAAACTGACCGCCCTTGCTTAACTCCACCAGCACATCCCGTCGGGCGGAAGGATTTCGACCTTTTGGTTTGCAGTACAAAACTGGCCTGCTCAGTTTTCACATGTTGCAGGCCAGAGTCGATTGTACTGGCTTTGATGCTGGCTAATCGCTCAGCCAGCACATCTCAATTAGCATCCGCAACCGTTGTTGCAGCCACAAACGCGGCTGAAGATGCGGCGGAGCAGACCAGAGCGAGGAGCTGCGGCGGTGCAGCAATCGTTGCAAACTGGAGCTGGGCAGCAAACTTCAACTGGAACTTCTTCGCAAACAACTTTGGGGCAGCAAACAGTTACTTCGTATGGAACACATACTGCAACTCGCTTGCAAACCTTGATGGTCTTTTGCTCGCACACTGGCACACAGGCGGTGTAGGCAACTTGCTTGCAAACGTTTTCGCAAGTGTAGCTGCAAACGGTGTATGTCTGTGTCTTGCATTCAGGAACCATCTTGCAAGTTGTATAGCAAACATCTTTGGTACGTTGTTCGCAAACCATGTTGCAAACTTTGTAGCAAACGGTCTTGGTGTGGCACTCTGGCACCATCTTGCAGGTGGTGTAAGTGCAGGTCTTGCTAGCTGGCTCGCAAACCATACGGCAGGTCGTATAGGTGCAAGTCTTGCTACGGCACTCGGGAACCATCTTGCAGGTGGTATACGTGCAAGTTTTGCTCTTTGGTTCGCATACGGTGCTGCAAACTTTGTAGCAAACGGTCTTGCTTAGGCATTCTGGCACCATCTTGCAAGTGGTGTAAGTGCAAGTCTTGCTACGGCACTCAGGGACCATCTTGCAAACTGTGTAAGGAACACATTCGGTGACACAGCTCGTTTCGTAACGAACGCAATTGATTGTCTTGGTTTCACAGGATGGAACCCAAACTTTCTTGCAGATCGTCTTGGGTGGGCATTGCACGCACTCTACGCGGCAGGCACCTGGGCAGTAGACGCACTTGCAGGTAGCAGCGTCATAGGTCCATGAACCTGGCTCACGTACAGTCTTGCGAACGACCGGACCAGCAACTTCTTCGGTAACCTGTTGCCAGCTTCCGCCGTTAACAGTGATTTCCTTGGTGTAGTTGACTGGAGTGGTAACTTTCTTAACTACGTTGCGTGTCAGCTGTTCTTGAACTGGAACCATGACGGTGTAGTTGATTACACGCTCATGTGTCTCATGAACTGGCTTCATGACAGTGTAGTTAACAACTTTCTCACGATTTTCCCACACTTGTCGTTGAACCGTGTAGTTGATGACCTTTTCACAGGTCTCATACACTGGCTTCATGACGGTGTAGTTGATCACCTTCTCGTGAGTTTCGTACACCGGCTTCTGAACCGTGTAATTGATGACCTTTTGATGGGTCTCATACACTGGTTTCATGACCGTGTAGTTAACTTCGCGAGTCCGAGTTTCGTACACAGGACGACTTACATTGTAAGTAATCGTCTTGGTGTGCGTCTCGTGAACTGGACGCATAACCGTGTAGTTCCGAGTCTTAGTCTCGTATACAGGCTTGCGAACCACTTCATTGACAGTGCGATAACGTGTCTCGGGAACCATCCGAGTGACGTTGATCACTTTGTCTTCAGTGACGTTTTGATATTCGGTGCGTGTACGCTGTTCGGTTCGTTTTTCGTAAACCGTTTTGCGTACAGTTTTCATGACTGTTGCAGTTGCAGATACTTCTCCGCCTTCTGCACAGCCGCCACAATTGTCGTAGCTGACAGCGCCACAATAAGCAGCGTTCGCTACTCGTCCGGACATTGCTGCCAACATAGCAACAAGCACCGGTACAATGAACAGCCTTCTCATTCCCGTTCTCCTTGGAAAACTTACACTAACTGGATGCCGCATCTGGAGGGCGACTTTCGCCCCTCTGAAAGTTAAGCTGGCAAACTCCACACGTTCCGCTACCTGGCCAATACAAATTTGCTCGACTAGTTTCCTGCCGCTGATTCCTCCCGAAAGGCGACGATCAACCAGGAGCAACCGGCTGGGTAAACTGGGCCAGAGGCGTAAAGTCTGCTCAATGCACAACTTTCATCGTCAATTGCACAATCATGGGATACGGTATTTGAGTAGGCGGGGTTAATTGGCATTATTGAATTAGATTTTCCATCACTTTGTTCCGTAGGTAACGACATTAACGGCTAGCGAAATTGGTCAGCGGTCTAATCGACGTGTGAAACATCGTTTACAGGCCAGTTGCAGGGGCCGCCGCTGGCGAGTTGACGCCCAGCACCGGCGCGCCCTGGTCAAAACCATGGGGCAGAAAATCACGGAAGAATCAACGAAAAAAGGTGTGGATTTGACTCCACACCTTTTTTGCTGTGATACCGAAGTTGCTTGACGCACTACGCGCTGGAATCTCTATCCGTTGGATTGAACTCGCAAACGCTTTTGAATATCTGTTTCGAGGACACCAAAGACTGCTTCGTGCCGTTGGACGGACATTTGCAATGCAGCCAGCAATCGCTTGGCAGTGAAGAAGTTCATGATCACACGTTGGCTCACGTTGATCGGATCCTTGGGAACTCCCACGGGTTGTGGGTTCAAGCCAAAGTCAACAATCAGTTCTTCGGGTGAGCCAGTGACGCGGCAGAAGTTGGAGTAACAAGCAATTGCTTGATCGTCCTTAACTTGAACTTGCACGGGTTGTGCAGCCTGCGCTTGCACTGGAACTGCCGAAGCTTCGGTTTCCATAATGTTGTCTTCTGTCTTTGCCATTTCAAAATCTCCTCTGCTGGAATTCAGCTTTAAGTCGCATCGCTAACATAGTGATGCAGGGGAATTGTACAGGCCATCGCAAGCTGATCACAATGCCAGCTTTCACGTGACCGACGATAACTAAAACTGCTCATTGTCGTGAACAGTGATTTGCCTACATTTCAAATCTAAATGTTTTGGAGAGGAAGCGATACAACCTCCAACCTAACGATTTCCAACCGACATACACTTTCGCCTGACCTCGGTAACCGGCGCGGAGCGGGAGTTCGACGTCTTCCAGTGACACGCGAGCCTGGTAGGAAGTACTGATGGGCCGCAAGTTACCGGACGAGTCCATTTCAGTATCCAGTCGACCACCTGCCTGGCTGGCGAGTTGTTGCGGCGTGACCTTCATATCCATTTCCGATATTTGATGTATCGTACCCGAAAAAGTTTCGAGCCTCGCCGAATCAATTTTGATATCCGCCTCGACGCCGATCTGCAACAGATCAATGTCAGCCTGATCCACTACGAGTACAGCCTCCATCCGCCGTGTTTCACCCACCAGGCATAGCAGATCTGATTCAGCAAAAAACGCCTGCTCATTTTCTGAGTCAAATGGGTTGCCACTCCAGGTGGGCAATTGCTCTTCAACCGCTTGCTTCGGCAGAGGCTTGCTCGGCGGCGGAATGATCACCCCATCACTGGCAGCGCGAACTGTTAGCATATCAACGCGTTGACTGGCCTTTTCTAGCATCCTCGCTTTGCCGCTGACAATCTGGCCCGCAACGTCAAACTGGCTCCGTGCTTTGGCATCGCCATGCTGTTGATTTGCTAAGATTTGCAGGTGCAGCTCAGCCAATTCAAATTCGTTCTTCGACTGCTCTTGCTGTAACTTGAGGTCGATGTTGTCCAAATCGGCAATGACTTCCCCCGCCTTCACAACATCCCCTGGTTTCTTGTGCCAGGCAACCAGTTGGCCAGGGACCATGGCAAAAACTTGAGTTGCCCCCTGGGGTTGAACTTCCATCGCACAATCGACGTGGAACGGCAATGGCAGGAAGACAATCAAGACAATCGCCACACCGGCAACTGCCAGACTCGTCATCACATTCTTGCGCTTCATTTTGCTGGCCCTACCTGGTGTACGTAAGAATTTAATGGAAGACCAAAGGGGTTGAGCGAACATGCCAATGATCCCGGAATAGGCCAACAGCCGCCCCAGTACTTGCAAGCCATAGGGTTCCAGCACTTTCATCAAAAAAACCATAATTGAAAAGACCACGACCCAGCGGTAGACAATCGCCGCTACGGTATACAAAGCGAACCAAAACTGGTTGCGATGTGGCAAGAACGGGTTCTCTTGCAACTCGAGTCCCAAGCAGTATTGCTGGAACCAGCGCTTCAGAATTTCGGTGCTCTTCTGACGCAGGTTGGGAATCTCAAGGATGTCCATCAGGATGTAATAGCCGTCGAAACGCAGCAAGGGATTGCCGTTGAAGACGAGCGTACTCACGGAACAGATAAACATCACGGACAAGCACAGGAAATTGAACATGCCGGGCTCGCTGAACCACCACAACCACGTCGCCATCGACGCAAGTATGAGCTCGACGTACATCCCCGCCGCACCGATGAAAACGCGATGCCACTTGTTGGGAAGCATCCAGGAATCAGACACATTGCAGTACAAACACGGCGTAAACACGAGGAACATAAAGCCCATCTCGTGACACTCGCCCCCATACCGCTTACAACTCAGACCGTGCCCGAACTCATGGAGAATCTTGACAATCGCCATGGTTGCGCCGAGAAATAACCAGTTATCGGCTGCAAAAAACTGCTCAAAGGTTGGCAGCTTTGTGCGGAATTCTTGAAAGTTGATGCCCACCAGCGTTAGTGCACTTAGTCCAAACATGGCAATGAACAGCAGGGCAACCGGCGTGAACAACCACCAGGTGACCGGATTCAAGAAATTGAGAATGCGTTCTGGGTCGATACCGCGGAATCGTAAGGCGAAAACGTTGGAAAGCTTTCCTAATAGCTCGCGTTTCTTCTTCTGGTCGCCACGCCTACGGAGTTGCCGCCCTTGGCCGCTCGAATCGGAAATTACCAAACCACTGCGGTGCAGCATTCCCACGAATTGTTGGAGGTCCTGCAAGGTGATGCGCTGAGGGGCAAATTGAGATTGGAAATTCTCTTTGATCTGCTGCAGGCTGTTGACTCCGTCGAGCATATTCAGAATGGCGAACTCTTCTTCGTGAAAGCGGAAGTAGTTCAACCCTACTGGCTCTTTTACGACCCAATACACACGGCCGTGATAGCGATGCTTTTTGCAGACCAAGTCCGGGCGTCGACGCAGCTTAAGCGGCCGCATCGCACTGTTCACCAAACTGTCAGCCATCGTCGTCATGGGGGATGCCGGAATTTAGGGTCGAAAAGCGAGTAAGGATCAACGAACAATGCGTAGTCAGTAAGGAGGCGTAAACTGCGTGAATTGGAATTCAGGAAACAGGGCTTAACCCCGAGTCCTCGATGTCCGTTAATGGCGCGCCAGTTACTTATTAAGCGCGATTTCAATCGACGCGGGCATACCGGCTCGCAGAAGCCAGACTCCACCTGGCGCCTGATTTTGCACTCGCGTCCAAATGCGAACTTTACCCAAGTCGACTTGAGGACTTACATATTCAACTTTAGCATCGATCGTAAACACCTGTTGCTCGCTATTGCGAATAATCACTTTCATGGGTGCACCTAACAAATCAACAGCTGAAATACCTTTAAGCGGGATCAGTGCTTCGACACGCATTTCGTTCATGTGCATCAGGTGCAATACCGGCTCACCGGCGCGGACCCATTCGCCCTGATCGCGCAAGCGGCGTACGATCTCGCCGTCAAACTGCGAGATGACTTGTCGCAGACTTAAATTGACCTCCGCCGCATGGACCTTTTCTTTCGCCACCATGGCTGCCAAGATCTCTTTTTGATGTTCGACTTCTGAAGCGCGAATCCCTAAACGGGCCTTTTCGGCTTCCAGTTTCTTGCGTCGCAGTGCGGATTCGTTGGACGAACCACGTTCGTAGACAGATTTTTCGGCTTCAAACTCAGCGTCAGCTACTTCGCTGGCCTTCCTTGAGTACTCCACGTTGGCCGTTTCGTCCGCCTGCTTTTGGGCAGCTTCGTATTCCTTTTGCGTAACAGCCACTTCAGCTTGCGCCACACGATCGTCGATCGCCAGCAACTTATCACCTTTCTTGACACTCACCCCTTCGTCCGCCAGCAATTCCTGAATGATTCCATCTGCCTGAGCTGCAACTTGGATATTGTGGATGCACTGAATCGAGGCCGCATCGTCGCGAATGACAGTTCCGCTGACCGGAGCTTGTGCATGGCAACAAACGGTTGCCATCGCAGCCAGACAGGCGGCCAAAAATTGAATTGGAAAAGGATGAGTAGTCATGAAAAGCCTTTGGAAGATGAGATAGCTGGCAGTTGGCGATTTGCTTAGAAGCGACTCAGAAGATGACGTTAGCTTGCACCCACTCGATCACTTCATGGAACCAGACGAAGGCGGCGGAAGCACGACCGCAGGTCACGTCGGCGATCACCTTCGCGCCAGGCCGACGACTGATTCCTTCCATTGTCTCCGGTTTCACTCGCAGTTTAACCACGGCACCTTCGGTCGGATCCAATTCCGCACGAGCATGAATCATGTTCTTGTACAAAATCCCCGTGTGATCCTTTGATGGATCAGTGGCCAGGATGTACTGTACTTTCAGCGACTCAGTGCTCGTATCACTGACCGCCGTATCCAGGTATTTCATGTTCTTCTCAGGCATAAGCAGTTCAAGCTCATAATCGCCGCGTGGATCCGCCACGGAGACGAGTACTTGGCCTTTGACGACCGGCCTGGCACGCAGATTCTTTTTCAAATCCCAGGTCATGACCACACCGTCGATGGGACTGACTACAACCAATTTTTCGCGGTTCAAATAGTACAAATCGAGTTGGGCTTTAAGAGATTCCAGTCGCTTCTCGGCCTCGTAGAGTTGGCCCGAAAGGTTCAAGTATTCAACGCGTTGCTCTTTGGTGCTTTGCGTCGAATTCGAAACTAGATTTTTCAGTGAAGAGATGGACTGAAGCGTCTCTTCCATTTGCCCTTCGACTTTAGTGATCTCGACTTCCAAATCGCGATTACGCAACCGTACCAGTGGCTGATTTACTTTGACTTCGTCACCGTGATCCACCAAAACTTCAACTACTTCTCCATCCAAGTGAGCAAAGACTTGCCGCTGAGTCACTGGCTGCAAGGTGCCGTTTGCCTCCAGATCCAAGTTGATATTGATCAGAAACATTGCTAGCAAACCAATGGCTAGCAGTGTCAAGACGGTCATCGTTTTGGGAAATGCCGCGCCCTTGAACAGCCACGTTGCGCGATCGAGTGCTCGCCACACAGGCATCAAAAACAAATCGCTGTGACTGATCGAGTTATTCAGTGCGCGAGCGGCATGTTCGTAGACTAAGTCGCACCGCGAGCGCATCACTTCGCTCGGCACCTGACTTTCAATCTGCTCGACAATCAATGCCCCGATGATTTCCCGAGTGGACGAATCTTCACGCTGCACGGTTTCTTTGGATGCTACATCCCCCTCAACAATCTTCTCAGGACGGCGAATGGGGAGTACCGCGATGGTCCGCCCGTGTGATAGGTCAACGTAGTCTTCAATGGCCTCTTCAAGCTGAGGCGGCAAATCTTCGACGGAACCGTCGTACCATAGTGTTTCTCCCGCCGTGATCACGCGGGTTGCCAACGTGTTCAAGGCGGTGACGATATTCGAGCGGCTTTCGATTGAATCCTGTCCAGATATGGCTTGTACTTTGCAGCGCCTGCCACGCTTGATGGCAACGCTGACGCGGTCACAGCCGATGAGTTGACGACCCTCGTTGGCAATCGTGAAAGCGGTATCACGCAGATCGAGATTGTCGTGCACCAAGCGCGCGAAGTGATCCGCCTGCTGCCACATCTCTTGACGTATGGATACCTGGCGGAGCGTCGTCCCCTTGAGCCACTCGCCAACCAGACTGGCCATTTGGTCCAGAAAGCGCAGGTAGCCCTTTTGAATATTCGGTGCCGAATCGGGGCGCTGGAAAATCTCCAGTAGTCCGCCAGTGGCTTTCCCATTGGAAATCGGCGAGACGACCAGTAGAAAGCGCGTTGGATTTCCCTCACTTTGATCTTCGCCTAACATTGAGTTAGCGGGGATCAGTTCGGATTGGCCGCGCGCATACAATCGCGACAGCAGTTTGGCGTGCTTGAGGGCGTCTTCGTTCCCAGCCTCAAGTAGACTTTGGTTGACATTGATTTGATAACTTAGGCGGAGTTGCCCTTCGGGATCGAGCAACCAGACCGCCCCCCCCACTGCCGCCAAGGCATCAACAATCCGCTTAAGCACCGACGGAAAATACTCTTCCGCCGCATGGTCACCGCGGGACAACTCAGCGATCTCATTAATCAGAGAACGGATCTGCTGCTTGGTTTGTTCAACCGTTTCTTGTGAGGGAGTAGTCGACATACAAACCTTTAGGGTGGAGATCAAAGTAAGTTCGGTCTGGGTGTGTCGGTCTGTCGGATTGGGGTGCTCCAGTCCAACCACCAACCGTCACCAGTCTGGCCGCATGAGTCGAGGTTATACCGCTCCGCTACCTGTTCAATACCGTCAACGACGCAATCGCCAGCCTTCAGCACGTGCAATTGTCAACCATGACGGTTATACCAATCGCACAGCAATGGCACTCTCAAGCTAGCTCACTCAAAGTGCTTTTTGGAACATTCAAAGTCTGTCAAAGTTCCAGCAAATTACAGGAATTCACGGCACATTGGCCAAATCCGTAGAATTTCTTCCGAGCTAGACAGGCCTGGATGTTCTAACTTAGAGTATAAACATAAGGAATTGGTGAGCAAAATACCCATTGCGCATATTTTTCCAGCATTCCCGCCAAATTAACCGCTACATCCCAGCGGAACTCTTGCCCAGTCGCTGCATCCAAAGGCCGTTGACAACAGGTACAATTCGCACCCCCACTTAACTCCTCACTACGTCGGAATCTTCGTCGGCATGACCATCCAGACTCTTCACCAGGCGCTGCAGGACTTGCCCCATGACCAAGGGGGGCCGACCGTAGTTCAGGTAAAGAAGTTGGCCAAATTAATTGAGAGCGAGTTGCCACTACAGTCTTTTCTCGAGCAGCTTCTGCCGCTCCTATGTGAGTTATTTGCCGCCCAGGCCGCGGTAGCTTGGTTGCGCGCGCAGGGAGCACCTGGCGCAGTTTTCGGCGTCCGCTACAAGATGGACGGCTTGCTGCGAACAGTCGCCGAACAGAAAAAACACGAACGGTTAGTTCAACTGGCTTGGCAACAAAATCAAGCCATGCTGGCCGAGCCGACCCTCAGGAAACGCGGCTCCTCAGAAAAAGCGGCGGAAAAAGCGGCGGAAAAAGCGGCGGAAAAAGCGAACGAGAAATTCGCTGAGAATGGGGCAGACAAATTGCCGGAAAAAGCGACTGGCAACGAGGTGTCACAGAATCCCACCGGTCAGCAATTGCTGTTTGGCCCGATCCTGCATCTGAACGAGCCGATCGCATTGCTTGAATTGGTGCTGCACCAGTCACCCACGATGCTGACCCCGGCGCATCGCAAGCTGTACCTTCGCGGCGTACAACTGATCGCCGATCGCGTCTACGAGGGCTTGCGGAACCGCATGAGTATGCCTGCCGCAAACATCGAGCAAGCAACTCAGCAGCTCGAGCAAATCGCTGTCGAGACCGATTCTCTCCAACAGCAAATTCGGCTGAACATTGAAGCGAGACTGCAGAGATTTCATGGTTGGGCATTCGGGTCGCTCGACGAAAACCAGCGCTTCGCCAAACTCGTGCATCAGATTTTGGACAGCTACGGTTTTCGCGTTCAGTGTCCAGAGTGTGGTCATCCCGCAATCTTGCGTTGCCTCGGCGCCGGCAATGCCAAACACGGCGTTTTCGTATTTGATCATTATCTCGAAAGCGGACGCACTTTTCACGGTGGCCCAACCACTGTCCCACTCATTCGCGTCGTCGCCAAACCCGCCCGCAGACTATCGCTCAGCAATGCAGAATAGGAAGCTGTTAGCTCTTAGCTCTGTGATTTAGCTCCGAGATTCGAGCCCCGAAATTTGGTGTTTTGCGTCTCGCAGCGATCAATCAAGCAACTCCTCACCTGGCAAATAATTTTCTGACATGCCCATTTGTTCCGCTTATGTCCATATTCCTTTCTGTCGGCACCGCTGCGGCTATTGCAATTTCACCTTGATCGCCGGCCGTGACGAGTTGGTGGATGATTTCCTGCGTGCGTTGGAAATAGAGATCGAATTTAAACTGGCTGAGCTAAGTTTGGCACAGCGGGTCAAGTTAGACACACTTTTCCTGGGTGGTGGGACGCCCAGCCACCTCAACTGCGACCAACTTGAACGCTTGCTAGGGATCCTGCGGGAGCGATTTGAGCTCGATGGCACCACGGAATTTTCTTGTGAAGTGAATCCACTGGACTGTAGCGATCAAAAACTGCAAGCTTTGCGAGCGGCAGGTGTTAACCGACTTAGCATCGGCGGCCAGTCTTTCGACGACCAGAAACTGCAAATACTCGAACGCGATCACTCGGGCGTCGAGTTGCTCGAAGCACTTAAGCGTGCGCGGGAGATCTTTCCCAGCCTTTCATTGGATCTGATCTTCGCGGCCCCCGACGAATCGCTCGCGGGTTGGCGTAGCGATTTAACGCTGGCCATTTCGGCTCAAGTGGATCACGTCTCGACCTATGGGCTTACCATTGAACGAGGGTCCGCCTTCTATGGACTGATGCAAGATGGTTACCTACTGGAACTCGACTCCGACCTGCAACTCGAGATGTACCACGCGGCCATGGACGAATTATCCGCGGCTGGCTTCGAGCATTACGAAGTTTCGAGCTTTGCCCAACCTGGTCACGCTTGCCGGCACAATGAAGCGTACTGGTTTGGTGACCCGTGGTTTGCCTTTGGCCCCGGCGCGGCCAGCTTCATCGACTCCGTACGTGCCATGAATCATCGAAGCACGACCACTTACATGCGGCGGCTACTCGCGGGCCAATCGCCTGTCGCCGAGCGCGAATCGCTGAGCCCTGAGCAGGTTGTCCGCGAGCGCTTAGTCTTTGGGCTCAGGCGGCTAGCTGGCGTCAACCTATCTGACTTGGCGACGACTTGGGGGGACGACGTCGAGCGCCTGTTTCAACCTGTCTTGGATGAGTACATCGCGCGTGGTTGGTTATCGCGAGCAGGTAACCAGCTAACATTGACACGCGCCGGCCTCGTCATCAGTGATGGCCTCTGGCCCAGACTTCTTGAGTTCCACGCGGAACGATGATTCGCTCTGCGTAAATTGCATGGCCAGGGCGAATTTTGCGCTGGCGTTTAACGTGAAACTCTGCGGTTAATTCGCGTTAAGCGGGTTCACTACCAAACCACTTAGCAACTTTGGGTAGAAATAGGTGCTCTTGGCAGGCATGCGTTCCTGGTGAAGACTGACTTTTCGAATATCGTCTACCGTCGCCGGCATGACCAGGGCAGCCAAAGGATAACGAAGATTCCCTTCCAAGCGACCTTCGAGGCCCGCGACCACCTCGTCTACCAAATGGACGTAAGTTGCTTTGGGCAAATCGCGCTGCTCCAGCAAATCGTCTAAGATCAAATGGTGTAGGAGTGCTACACCCAAGCAGCGCCAATCGTCGCTCTGTGCGCCGGCGATTTCTTTCATCTTTTGTTCCGTCTTCGGGTTGGACGTCACCAATGTCCAAGCTTGGTCCTTGGCCGTGTAGAGGCCAAATACTCCCTGGTCGTTCAATTCTTCGATTTGTTTCCAGACTGCTGCCGCTTGCGATGGACCGCTACCCATCGGCTCGCAATCAAAATATTCACCTAGTTTGCTCTTTAAGTCTGCGGCCGTCATTTCGGCGGCGCCGCTGAACAGGCGATGGGTTGGCAGAACGATCAGCCCCGGATCGTCCATGCTCACGCACATCGACAGGACGGAATGTGCAGGATGGTCATCGGGGAGCATCCCGCCATGGGAAGCGGCCAACTCGTCGCGATAGTTGCAGGCCGTTTCGTAACGATGATGTCCGTCGGCGACGAACATCGGCTTGTCCTCCACCAGTGAAGCAATTTGCTGAATGATCGCTTGCTCGGTCACTGGCCAAATTCGATGTGTCACTCCCAAGTGATCGATGCATTCCAACGCAGCCGTCCCGGCCACGACAGACTCGAGCAGGTTCTGGGCTGTGTTTTCGGGATCGGGATAGAGCCCAAAAATCTGGCTCATATTTGCCTGACAGGCCCGTGTTAGACGCAGTCGATCATCTTTGGCCTGTGCATGTGTTTGTTCATGCGGATAAATGTTCCCCTCGCCGAAACGCACGAGGCGAATGCGGGCCATGAAGCCACGGCGAGTAAACGTGTGTCCCGCGTAATCAAAAATTTGGTGGTAAACATAGATTGCCGGATCGGGCTCTGTTTGCAGGACGCCTTCCCGCTGCCACTGACGGAACAACGTCGCCGCCCGGTGATAGACCGCCTGCGGGTCCGTTTCTCCCGGCTCGGGCTTGGTCAATTCAAGGCGAACGAAGTTGTAAGGGCTATTCGCATACAACTGCGTCTGCAGCCGGTTGTCGATCACGTCGTACGGGGGCGCGATCACATCGCTGAGCGAACCCACTTGGGCCAAATTGTAACGGATTCCGCGGAAGGCTGAGATTTTTGGCATGCTGGACGATTCGAAAACGTGCGAGTGAAGTCGTATCTTGCCAAAACAGATCGTGTTTCGTCAAAACGGAGAATAGTACGATAACCTTGACCGGGGCTTTATTGCAGGGGTGAGAACGACTGTTGGGCGGGAGAACTGTCGCGGACGGGAGAACTTCGGGGATGCCGAGTTGAGGCACGGCTGTGCGAGCCGCCACACCGCGGCTGCCCGTTCACTTTGGGTTTAGAAACCGTTAGGATGTACTCTTTGGTCGCATTGTAAACTGGATCGCCGCGAAATGACTAAGCCATTTGCCACACACTGTTCGTCAAAAACGGGGGGCTCCTCACAAACGTGGGGCTCCTCCATTATGTGGGGCCGCCGGAAAGCATTGATGTCGACTGTGGTCATGGCTGCGCACTTGGTGTTCGGAAATGTCGTCATCCTGGCTCAGCCATCCAGCCCATCACCAACTGAACCAAATCAGTTCCAGTCGCGGTTGGCCAGTCCGTTGGAGTCCAGTCCTGCACTAGAAGGGGAAGCCCTGCGAGTTTTCCTTCGGGACCAATTTGTGGAGTTGGACAACTTGAGCTATCGGGCGCGAGCGCGTGCTCGTTGGAATTTAGAGCAGTATCCCGAAGAGGCGATCGAGCAGATACGCAGCTTGGCTCCCAGTGCCAGCGTGAACGCAGCTCTGCAGCAGATCGAACTGCTCGATTACTTTGCGACGCGCCCCGACGTGTTCATCAGTACTTCTGCCTTCGACGCGCTGCGGGTGCTGGCGAGCAAAGAGGGAACTTCGCTTGCGTCAATGGCCAAACGGTGCATGATGGCCATCGAGGATGCTAAGGAAGAGCAAGCCTCGGAGATCTTGCGGGCTGCAGGGGCCTCGATTGGAAATTTGCCGATCCCCGTAAACGGATCGCAATCGCTCGCGTTTGGGCCCGAGCCAGCTCTGGAAATTACCTCTCGAACCTTTATTGGCAAGCCCGAAACGTACCAGTGGATTCGCTTTTTGCGTTCTGTCCGTGTCGTGGCTATTGAAGGGCCCATCGTTTCGGATGAGCTCGTGGAGGCGATCGCGGAGATGCCGAAAGCCAGCAAGATCTTGTTCAAGCAATGCGAAGTAACCCCCGACCAACTGAGGTTGCTGCGAGGACTGACGCAGATCGAGCACTTGGAGTTGTCTTACGTGCCGGCGGGGGATGAGATTGTAGCTGCGATTTGCGAGCTCCCTTTAAGTGAGTCGCTACGTCTTTTTGGGACCAAAGTAACCGCGGCCGGCGAAAAGCAGATTGCCGAACAGCTCGACGGCATCGAAATCTATCGTGGTGCTGGCGGCTTTCTCGGCATCCAATCACAGCAGGTGGGGCCGGTGATAGTGACCCGCGTTGTACCTGGAAGTGCCGCGGAAAAGGGTGGCATCAATGAAGAGGATCGCATCATTGAGATCAATGCCGTCGCAATCAATAACTTCCCTGACCTGCGTGAGGAATTGGCGAAATACGAAGCTCAGCAGACGATTGACGTAAAAGTAATGCGGCCTACGTTTAATCCCAGGACTGGCCAACAAACGTTCGAGCAAAGAGAGCTCAAAGTCGTGCTTGGGATCTTGAATTGAGCTCAAGTTCAAAATCGGAATTGCGCCGCCCGCTGCTAAAATGGTACGCGAAGCACGCCCGCGATCTTCCGTGGCGACGCACCACTGATCCGTATGCAATCTGGATCAGCGAGATCATGTTGCAACAAACCCAAGTTGCCACGGTGATTGATTATTACCATCGCTTCTTAGCGCGATTTCCCGACGTGGCCCGTCTGGCGGAGGCTGATGAGCAGTGTGTGCTGGCGTTGTGGTCAGGGTTGGGCTACTACCGTCGCGCTCGGCAATTGCATGCGGCAGCCAAAAAGATTGTCGCCGAGTTCGAGAGTTTTCCTACTGCCTTGGACGACTTACTCGGTTTGCCTGGAATTGGCCGGTATACTGCGGGTGCGATCGTTTCATTTGCCTTCGACCAGCCCGCGCCAATCGTCGAAGCCAATACGCAGCGTCTGTTCGCGCGCCTACTGAAACTTGAAGAGGACCC
>JBBQRC010000016.1:0-16576 GCA_038215215.1 Pirellulales bacterium | reverse complement strand
CGTAAACGGAATCTTGTCGCCACTGGCCCCAAACAGGTATTTGGCCAATGATTTGGCAAGCTGTGTTTTGCCGACGCCTGTGGGGCCGCACAAGAGCAGGCAACCAAATGGACGGCGTGGGTCCTGCACCGCCGATTTGGCGCGGGTTACCACACCTGCGATTTCGCTGCAGGCGGCATCTTGCCCGATGACATCCGCTGCTAACTGGGCTGCGATGTCGCCTTTTTTAAGTGCCACAGAATCATCGATCAAGGGTAGCGGTAAGCCGGTCTTTTTTGAAAACTGCTGTAACATCCAGGAAAGAGTCCACTGTTGGCTGGTCGCATTCAGTCGACGTCGACCTGTCAGTTCCTCGACAAACTGCATGGCTGCTCCCGGTGGAGAGCGGTGGCGTTGGAATTGTCGACACAATCTGGCAATATGCGTGGGTAATTCCGGATCGCATTCGATCTCAGTCGATTGCAAGCGGTTGTGCAATGTAATTCTAAGCAACTCGGTTTCATGTTCCAGCGTCATCGGTGTGACATGGACAAGTGGCAAAACGTCGACCAACCCTGGCAGCAAACGGCGACAGGCGTCCAGTTCGGTGGACGTCGCTTCGGCCACCAAGCGGAGACTGCCGCTGCGCAGATAGGGGATCAGAAAGGCGGCCAGCGAGTCGCGCGGGTCGCGCCCACCAGTGGATACCAGATCCAGCAAATTCTCGATCACCAACACACCGTCCAAATCAGCCAATTCAGCCACGACCGCTTCCAACCGTTGTTGCCACTGGCCTAGGTAACGCATGCCAGCGATGAGTCGCCCACCACTGCTGCTCCAGAACATGGCGGTCGTGACGCCCGGCTTGGCGCGATCTTTCTCCTTTTTGGCTTCCTCGCGGCGAAGTTGCTGGAGTTCTTTGGCCGCCACGGCAATCAAGGTCGATTTACCTACCCCCACGTCTCCCACCACCAAGCAACTTCCGCGCGCGATGGCCGCCCGCAAATTTTCGACTACCTCGTCGCGGGCACCGCTGGGAATGGCGAGGTTACGGCGTTCCGTTAACGGCTCAGCGACTTGAGACAGCACGCGTGACGATACGGTGGATCTAAACCGTTTTGGCTCAGCCAAGGCAAGTCGCAACCATCGCAGTTCACACTCACCTTGCGGCGACAGTCGATGGAGCTGTTGTGGGCTGAGCGTCGCGGTTATGGAACGCACGGTCTCGGTCAACATTGTTCGCAGCAGTCCAGCCTCCGGAATGAACAAGATTTCAGAAAAATCTGGGAGCATGCAATAGAGTTGATCGCGCTGGTCGGTGAGTTGTACATAGCGAACGGGGAGTGCCACATGCGGTCCGGCAGGATAACGTCGGTCACGATGAATTACTGCTGGCTGCACCTGAAACGTTTTTGTATGCAAGACTGCATCATCCCAGGTCGGCAAGCTGGAAATACGATGTTTCTTGATTTCGCGCAGAAGACTACGCTTCAGTGCCCTCATGGCTTGCTCTAAAGATACACCAACGGCTTGATGAGATAGCCCATCCAACAATTGCGCGACCGCAATTCCAGGGCGTGGCAACATGACGATTACTGGCATACGTGCAAACATTTTATTGCGGCCCTCCTGCATGGGGCACATTCTTAAAAACATCGGCCGCGGACGGAGCTTGACCAGTAGTCGCAGACATAGCCGCCGGGGAAGCGAGCACTGTCGTCGTCTGCTTGGCGGAGCGCAGCGCTGGTGGTATCGGCAAACACTGCATCCACCAGCGTCTCACCTTTTCTTGAGTGAAATCCGCTCGCAACAAATCGTCCGTGGTCAGTTTGAGGCGACTATTCGAAACATAGTCGATGAATTCTCGCCCGATGGAACCGCGAATCACGCTGGCCGCAGTCATTTGCTGTGGTGGTGTGTGTAGTCCTTGCTCTAAATAGATCGCCTGCGATGCACGAATCAGCTCGTTCAGGGCGGCAGGTGGTGTATCGTCGGCGACTGGGATGGCCCGCAGCACGCGCAAGTGCGCTGCCTGATTTTTCATTTGCGTCTGATAGGTGCCTAGCAATGGGCCGACTAATCCAATCAGGGACACCCCCGATACCAGGCAATAGCCGTCAGCCAATTCTTCCTCGCGGACTTCGTATTGAAAGCGATGCTTTAGGCAGTCGACCAGTAGCCGCAAGTAATTTGGCCCCTTCAGCAAGCCGCCGAGAGTCAGGAACCCTACGAAACTTCGCTCAAATTCGAGTCGACGTTGGTAATTGGCATCGCTTGTCAACATCTGCATTCCGAGCACCCAGCGCCGTGGCGTTAAGGCTGCTTCAATCATCGCGTGCGCCATAATCAGGCCGTCTGCCAACTGTGCTTTCAGATCTTGCGTCGAAAAGCGGTCGAAGGTGTTGGTCGTTTGGCCCTCGGAAATGGTCTGCCGCATGTCTTCTTCATCAATCCAATCACGCAGGAAGCGTTTGGTCTTGATGTGCACACGGTGAGGACTGTCAGGTTTGCGTTTGACCGCCGCGGGCCCTGGGCTGGAATCGAGTCGCGGTTCACTCTGCGTATCCAGACGATAGCGAGCCGCGCGAAGCAATTCGGCGCAGCGATACACTTGCTCATGCAGTGCGTAATACGATGCATCATGGTTGCCCAACTGCAAACGTTGATCTTGCTCACGTAGCTCGGGTGCAATCTGGCTCAAGCGGGCGTCTAATTGCGCATGCACCGTCTTGCCGGCCTCTACCAGTTGCGACAGGTCCGCGAGGACTTCATGATCGCGCGATGCTGAGAATGTTAACGGATGTGTGAGGCACTCTAACTTTCGCTCGCGCCGGACGATACGCACCAATGCAGGTTGGGAATTTGGCAAGCTCGCTAGAACGTCACCTACCGGTTGAATGATTTCACGTTCAAGCATCCGCCGTACAGCCCGCGCGCCCCACTGCGCGTCAAACCCGGAGTCAACCACTTGTTGAATCGCTTCTGCCTCGACGTTCACAAACACATGGCGACGTTTGAGTCCATCTCGTGAGAGCACCTGATCAAGCTGAATCTCCACGATTTGCTTAACGTCTTGTGGATTCAGAGAACGAAACGCGACGACCTCGTCGATGCGATTGAAGAACTCTGGGCGGAAGAAATTCTGTGCCGCTTTGATGAAGACCTGCGCCCGCTTGGCTGCGGAAACGTCGAATCCCAAACCGCTCGTTTGCTCGCGAGAACCGAGATTACTGGTCATGATGATGATACACGAGCGGAAGTCAGCGACACGTCCACGGGCGTCGGTCAAGCGGCCTTCGCCCAGCACTTGCAAAAGATAGTCAAAAACATCGGGATGAGCTTTTTCGATTTCGTCCAGCAAAATAACACAATTGGGCTGACGACGGACCGCCGAGGTCAATCGCCCCTCCGGTTCGTCGAAGGAACCCACCAGTTGCTCCGCCGCATAAGGGGTCGTCAACTCATTCATATCGATCCGCACCAAGTGTGAATCGTCGTCGAAGAGCAAACGCGTCAAGGCTTTGGCAGACTCAGTTTTGCCGACGCCAGTGGGACCGAGAAACAGCAAGACCCCCAGTGGTCGATCCGGCGGCTGAAGGCTCTGGGCAAAACGAACGACGACGCGTGCCAGTGCACCAATCGCATCAGGTTGCCCAATAATCTCGCTTCCCAGGTGATGCCGAATGGCAGATTGTTGACCCAAGCGTTCGAGCAACAGCGAGAGAGTCGACCCGGTTTGGCGTGCCGCTAATTGCAAGACTGAGCTACGGGTAATCACTTGTTCTGAGTGTTTTGCCAGCGTCCGAGCCATATCAATCGCTTTGCCAGGAAACGCCTTGTCAGGAGCCAGCGACTCCTGCTGACGCATGATGAGCGGCACCGTTTCAGGATGAAAGAAGACCTCATCCTTCGTTTCGATTAGCTGTGTAGCTTGTAGGACAATCGCCAAGGAGGCTTCACGATCGAGACTGGGAACATGCACAAGATGAAAACGGTCGGCCAAAGCGCGATCCCGACGCCGCAAAATTGCCAATTCTTCGGGAGTTGCTTCAGCCACAATGCGCACGCGATGTTCAGACAAATAGCTACGCAGCACGTCGGCCGCACTGAGCGTACTGTCGCGAGTTTTTCCAGCCGAGAAGAAACTCACCAAGTCGTCAACGTAAAGAATGTGGTCTCGTTTGGTGGCCTCTTTAAGAATTGAAAGCCAACGTTGCTCCCATTGTCCCAAGTAGGACATGCCACTGATCAGGCGTTGCGGTGACAACCACCAGGTTTGTGGTCGACTTCCTTTGGCTTTGCGATAGCGATCCATGCGTCGCTTGACGCACGCGCGAAAGATGGCAGATTTGCCTGAGGCCGGTTGTCCGACAATTAAGACACCCTGTCGATCCGAACGTTGGAGCATGCGGTCGATTTCATTGATCAGTTCGTCTCGGCCAACCACCGTCTCAAAGTCAGCGGCTAGATCATCCAAGCACTGCCCCACCTTATGCAGCTCTTCACTGCCGCTGGTTTTCTCGCTACCAAAAATGGCTGCCAAAATATTCTTGCGGCGTTTGCGGGTGCGCACCGTCGTCTCGACATCGACTTCGATCGGTTCCACCCAAACGTCACCTTCGACGTTGGCCGATTGAATTAGGCTTTCGAGATGGGTACCGATCTTGGCCTGCGCCCAGTGGCTATAAACTTCGACAGCCCGCAATTCTAAGTCACGTAGATGCTCGACTTCGAATGAGACATCGTTGACGGACGGCGAGGTGACAATGAGGCGACCGAAGGCGGGTACGGCCACCAACAACAGTTTCCAGCGCAACGTCCGGTCGCGGAGCATCAGAGTCAATTTAACGACTTTGGTAGTCGCTTGTGGATCGTAAAGCCAAGGCGCTACGAGGTGCGATTTCCCCTCATGTATCCAGCCGCCCGCTTCTTTGCGCATTTTTCCCGCAAGCTTGGTCAGTGCGATGCTCAACAGTGGATCTCGCGTGACAATCTGCATCCCCGAGAGCGGTTGGCAGACGTAGACGCTGCGTCCCTGTTCACGCTCGACGGTCACGTAAGCGGCAAGAGTAAGTCGCATGTCTGAGGGAACTCAACAAAATGGGTTAACAGGTCCGGATACATCTCAACAATAATTTGTTTAACATCGTGCGGTAAGTTAAAGTCGGAGTGGATCTTGTTAAAAAAATCCTTCCACTCGGGGATCTTTAACAAGATCCACTACATGTTCCCACAGTTACTTTCCGGACGATGTTTCGTTGTTCATGCTCGCGTTGTTAATTTTCGCTTGCAGCGGAATGCCGCCGAAACCAATCGCATTCCATAGTGAACGCTCGTGATCATTGCGAAGCAATTCAACCAGCGCTTCGCTCAATTTCCCTTGCGCCCAAAATACCTCCTTGCAAAAGTTGTCTTGAATCGTTTGCGAGGCCATCAAAAATACGCGGCGTGGATCGCGCTCCGCGGCGGCAATCGCCTCCAGCCAATTGCTGGGCAACGTTAACTCGGCCAGCGGCGTCAGGGCCACGGAAACGCGCACGCGCTGGCGACGTTTCGCTCCCGCAACCCGCGAATCAATAAAGTGAAACATGCCATGTTCATTCTCAAGCCAGCTCCCCACACCTTCACCTCGAATTTCCATCGCAAATCCAATGGCCTTGGTCAGTTCACGTCCGAATTTATCGACATCGGCATACTCATAGGCATCACATAATTCTTCGTTTCCTCGCTGCAGCGCACCGGGATCGCTCGAGAGCCGCAATTTTGGCCAATCTTCCCCCAAGGGTTGTTCAGGTCCAGTGAGTTGATTGGCCGGCGCTGCAGACATTCTTTTCTTTTTGGCCGCATCAAAGGGACGCAAAACATACTCGCGCATCTGCCAGTGATTTTCACCGGCGAGTTGGCGATAAGCCCTCCACAAGCTTTCCAGGTGGGGCGAAGATTTGGCCGTCACAACCAAAGTCACCAGATGGCTGACCGTAGTTCGCCCCTGCAACACATTTTCGGTGGCCTGTCGCAAGCTGGCTAACAATCGCTGGTGCGTCATGGCTTGGCTTGGCCATTCAATCGGGCGGTTGCCATGCCAATCCATGAGCAGGTGCAGGTGCTGCTGCTGAATTTCGTTAGCGACGTGCAGAAGTTGCTCGCGCACCTTTGTCGACTGCTCCACGAGCGCCTGCCCAACCAACAAGTGCTCTCGCAAGGTGGTGATGCGGTTTGGCCCCTTGCTACTTTTGAGTTTCCTTTCCAATTGCAAGTTCTGCCGTTCTTGACGTTCGAGATCATTCTGTAAGTCTCTGAGCGGAGCACAGGTCTTAACCAACTGTGCCATTCGTCCCAGTTCTTGCCAACGGTTGATAACTTCCTCTTCGGTCGCTCGGATATCCTTGGTGTTCTTCGCCAGTGGGATGGCTTCGATCTTAATTTTGTCCCCCGCGGCGTCAACCACGTATTGCCAACGATAGTCGTGACTGGCGTCGGAAAGTTTGTCTGCCAACGGGACGGTTACCCACTGTTCGATGGCGCGGCGTAAGGGACGCGCACCGTACTTGGGTTGGTAGCCGACGTGGCTGAGCAGGTCGATGGCAGCTGGGGTAAACTTCAGCGAAGCGTCGCTGTACTTGATTCCGCCGCGGTGCTTGAGTAGCTCAGTCTCGCGAATCGCAATTTTTCGCACTACGTCCAAGGGCAATGGACGGAAGGGTACGATGCGATCAATGCGGCCCAGCAATTCAGGCCGCACGAAGCGTTGCACCTCACGCTCAAAATGGGCCCGCCAATCGGCGGCGTCGATATCGCCAAATCCAAACGCACTCTCTTTATAAGATTCGACACCCAAGTTGCTGGTCATGATGACGACCGCGTTGCGAAAATCGGCCAATCGTCCCTGCGAATCGGTCAACCGCCCTTCACCAAGCAATTGCAACAGCAAGTCAAACACAACAGGATCTGCCTTCTCGAATTCGTCAAGCAGCACGACCGAAAAGGGCTGTTCGCGGATAGGTGATGTCAGCGTACCGTCGCCCTCCGTTCCGCGTCCAATCAACTTCATGGCTGACCAGGGTGACGAATACTCGCTCATATCGATGCGAATCATGCGGCTGACGTCGGAATATAATAGCTTGGCGATGGCCTTCGCCATTTCTGTCTTGCCTACCCCGGTGGGACCGATAAAAAGCAGGGATGTAAATGGTCTGCCTGGGCGTACCATGCGGGCTTTGAGCGTAGCCAACAAATTGACTATCAAGTCGACCGGTTCGGGCTGACCGATGACATGCTCGGCCAGTTGTCTTTCGATGGCTGGCAAATCGATCTCGACGGCGTCATTGATTAGGAATTCCGGCAAGCCAGTCTGCGCACTGAAGGCTCGCGCCACCGCGGCAGCACCAATCTCCGCAGTCTGCGTTAGTTGTTCGAGGATGGATTGCATCAGCCGCAGCGGCAACGCCGGTTGTGCAGAGTAGGTGGCATAACGCGCGTGTAAACGCTGCAGCTCTTCAATCGCCTGGTCGGTAAAGTTGACTGGCCTAATCGAATCAAGTCCGGACAAGCGTTGCAACAATTTCGTCTGTCGCGCACAGCGTTCCTCGGCCGCCAGCTTCAGTATCTCAATGACCTTCGACGACTCCGCTTCCTGTATTTCCATCTTCGTAAACGCGCGCAGCAGCATCGGATCATCGCGCTCAACGGTCGCCAATTGCTCGGGGGTACACTCCGCGATGGCCAATAGTTTGCCGCGGGCGATGGATTGTCGAATCATGGAAGCCACGCCGGGCTGTCCGTCGATCTTGCCCGCTTCCATAAGTTCCAAGATCGATCCCAGGTGCAGGATCGCACCCGTCTGATGGGCCTCTCGGATTAGCTTGTAACACCGCTGTTGCCACATCCCCAAGCCTGACATACCGGACACGATGCGGGCTCCGGAAGTAGACCAGATTTTGCGATCCACCAATCCGACTTGTCCCACCAATTGTACAAGGCGATGCACCAAAGAGCTTTTTCCGACACCAGCGGGTCCGATCAGCAGGACACTTTGAGGCGTTTCGCCGACAAAATGTTCAGCCAATTCGGCCACCCGTTGGTCCATCCCATAGACGTTTTCCAAGCGCGCATGGGCCAAGTTGCTGGCCACGCTTCGCAGCGTGGTGGTCCGTTTACGGGCTGCTTTGCGTGGGTCCTGCGACGACTGCTCCACCGCTAGCGGAACGGGCAGCCTGAGTGAATGGAATTCAAAATGGCGCTGCGTAAAGCGTTGGCGTACTTCCCAGAGGCTCAGTCTCTCAGCGCCTCGCATCAGTGCGAATTTGGCTTGCTGCTGTACAACTGCGTCGTCCAGATCCATGGATTTGCCAAAAAAAGTGCATTTAACGGCGGGAACTTTGACGACGATTTGGTCGTCTGGAAGATGCCACGTGAAGGTCTCAAGGTCAAATTCAACCGTGGCGATCCAACTTGGGTTTCGTTCGACAGGAGGGAGGACTACCCGAGTTACACTGTGGCGGCAGGTCGCAGGTAAGCTGCCTTCGAACCAAGCGGTTGGGAGTACGCGCTGGACTGCTTTCTCGAGCTTTTTCAGGAGGCTCGCGTGCGCCTCTTTCCAGGACCGCGCAACCACTTGAGTTCGCCAGGGACCCAACGGTCGCGCCCGCACAAATTGGTCGGATATCTTCTCAACTTGGACCGTCAGGTCGATGAAAATCGGCTCGCTCATGCACCCAGTTTAGGCGTTTTCCAAAAGCGTGGGGGACGGCTGCCGAGTTTTTAGGATTTCCGCTCCCGCCGAATTAAACAGCGGCAACGTACTGCTCCGACCAAGCAGCCAATTGCTCATTACCCACGCGATCGCAAAAGTCGCCAAACGACTCGCTAGCACTAAGGCGGTGTTGCTTGAACGCGACGAACAGAGGAATCAGGGTCGGCACAATCTCTTCCAAGGCAACAGAATCCTTGTAGATGAAGGCCAACCGTTTCCCAATAAGCTGGCCACCTAAGAAGACGGTGTACTTATTTTTGGTCTTGCCCACCAAGCCAATCTCGGCGTTGTATGGACGTGCGCAGCCGTTAGGACAGCCGGTCATCCGCACCGTGAACTTCTCATGGCTCAAGCCGAGTTTGGCCAGTTCCACTTCAAATTGATCGATCAGCGCTGGCAATACCCGTTCGCTTTCCGTAACTGCCAATCCGCAGGTCGGCAAGGCTACGCAGGCCATCGACCAGCGGCGCACGGTGGAGATCTCTTCTGACAGGGGGAGCCCATTTTTGTGAATGATTGCTTCCAGAGCGGCTTTGTCATCGGCCTTGATGTCGGTAAACAAAATGCTCTGGTCTGCGGTCAGACGGATACCCGGGTTGAATTGAGCGCAAATCTCCCGCAAGGCCGTTTTCCAACGACGATCTTCGCTGTCATACAACCGGCCGTTTTCGACGTTCCAGCCATAAAACCACAGCCCGTCACCTTGCTCGTACCAACCCATGTGGTCCTCCACCGCGTGCACGTCATCCGCGGTGCAGTCCGGCAGCTTCGAACCGTAATATTTTTCGACCTCTGCGCGGAACCATTCGATCCCACGATCAGCGATCAAGTACTTCAAGCGAGCGATCTTGCGGTCTTCGCGGTTACCATAATCGCGCTGTACCTTGACGACCGCTTCCGCTACAGCACAGGCTTGATCGGGGGTTACATACGCCAACCGCTTGGCCAATGCCGGAAAGGTTTTCTTGGCGCTTGGTGTTGTACCGAAGCCACCCCCGACAAGCACGTTGTAACCGATGATCTTACCGTCACGCACCACCGCCAGGAAACCAAGGTCGTTGGTGTAGATGTCGATGCAATTGTCTTCGGGTAACGCAATGGCGGTCTTAAATTTACGCGGTAAATAAGTTGAGCCATAAATCGGTTCGACCTCGGGCTCTCCACCACCTACCAACGTTTCCTCACCCGTCGCATCGTCCTTCAGCCACAGTTCATAATACGCTTTGGTCTGTGGTGCTAGATGATCTTTGATCGCATCGCACAGCTTTTGCATGTCGTCATGGATGCCATCCTTAAAGGGCGCTGGGCAGCACATGACGTTGCGATTCACATCCCCACAAGCAGCCAAGGTACTGAGCTGCACTTCGCAAATGCGCTGGATTGTCCTGCGCAAATCCCCTTTCGGGATACCGTGTAGCTGCAGCGCTTGTCGCGTGGTGCATTTAAGGGTGGCGTTACCTATTTCGTCGCACAAATCGAGATGTTCTATAAGTTGGGCGCTCGTGAGACGTCCGCCGGGAATTCGCGTCCGCGTCATCATGCTGTATGACTTGCCGGATTTTCCATCCCCAGTTCCTTTCACGCGCCCATCGCGGTCGTCCTGCTGATAGGTGCCGTGAAACTTAAGCAGTTGCGTGTTCGGCTTTGCGAACTGGTCGACATCGGTAGCTGCCAAGTCTTCGGCGATCGACCCACGCAAATATCTGCTAGCGGATTTGATGTCTTCTACTGGGCTCAGTTTGGTCTCGTCCGCCATATTTCTAACGACTCCAACTCATTATAGGTATATTGGGTGGTTTGCGGTGTCTTCGCGCTCGATCGCGACTCATGCGGATAGACCGCACGCGGACACTGTCAATTAGGAAATATAGGGCTTTTTCGGCGATTCGGCTACCTCAGTCAGAGGAAAGCGGCAACGCCAAGGTGCGGCGGAAGTGTGCGGAGCCGCGCAAAAGTGGCTTTGCCGAGGGACGCGGCGGCCCGTTTGCTTGCCATCATGGTCGAGTGTGGTCAGTCGAACATCATCCGTCAGGCTGTAGAATGAGGGCGTTGAGTGAAACTGAAACAATAGTAGTGGATTGTCAGGCAGCGGAAGCAATTAAAACTATTTTTCGCGATAGTTCCGAAGCCACGCTCCTTGAGTCAATCTTGCAGGAGGGATATCTTACTAGCCGCGCTCGTACGGATTCAAGGAATGGAATCGTTTAGGCAGGCCCAGGCAAGGGTAGTATCGAAATAAGTGGCAGACCCAATGTTGCGGCGAAACCTCAGAGGTTCTCTGCTTCGGGTTTGTTTCCTTGTGTTCCGCACGATGCTGGTAACAACTGGCCAACAAATCGATAGGGATTTCCGATGGCTGACTGCCTGTATCTTGAAGAACTTAAGCTCGGTGCATGCTGGACAAGTTTTGCACGTACTGTCACTGAAACAGACATCGTCGGCTTTGCGGGACTGAGTGGTGACTATGATCCTTTGCATGTCGATCATGAGCACGCTGCCGCATCGCCCTATGGAAAGCCTATCGCCCACGGGCTGCTAGGATTATCGCTGATGGCTGGTCTGAGCAGTACTTGTCCACGCGTGCGGACTTTAGCGTTGGTAAAGATTGACGAATGGCAATTCCATCGGCCGATTTATGTTGGGGACACCTTGCATGTGGTCACTCAAGTGGAATTGATTACTCCGCGCGGTCGGCGCAGTGGCGAAGTGACTTGGTTTCGCCGACTGTTGAATCAACGCGGCGAGGCTGTACAGTCCGGACGGATGGTCACACTGGTTTCAAGCCAATCGTTTTTGCCTCGGGCGCAAGCTCAAGCTCCGCATATGAAGCTCAGCGACCTTATCGTGCCCGCAGAAGTGAATGGGGTAGACGCCCAAGTAAAATAGACGCTGACGGTTCAACAGGACGATTCTCAACCGTAAGCATCTGAAAGCAGCGTTTTATGGGGCAGCCGGGATCAGCAGTGATTGTCGGCGGAGGCATTATTGGCATCAACTGCGCTTGGTATCTCGCCAACGCGGGCTGGCAGGTCACCGTCTTCGACCGCAAGACCATCGGCGGTGCGTGCTCACACGGCAATTGCGGCTTGGTCTGTCCCAGCCATGTGCTGCCGTTGACCGAACCGGGAGCGTTTAAGGCGGCCGTCAAAGCTATGCTGAGCCCCGGTAGTCCGTTTCGCATCAAGCCGCGTCTCGACCCGGCCTTGTGGAGTTGGCTGTGGCAATTCTCGCGTCGCTGCAATCATAACTCGATGATCCAAGCCGCCCACGCCATCCAAGCTTTGCTGACCTCAGCGATGCGCGAATACGAACACCTGGTGCACGTCGACAAAATTGATTGCGAGTGGCAAAAGAAGGGCTTGCTGTTTCCCTACCTTTCACCCCGCGAGTTTGGAGCGTACGCCAAGACAAATCAGCTATTAACTGAATTGTTTGATGAACCGGCCAAACGCTTAAGTGCGGCCGAAGCCGTGGCCTTGGAGCCGGCTTTGAAACCGGAGATTGCGGGCGCGTGGTTGTACGAGCACGATGCGCATTTGCGTCCCGACCGACTGGTGCAGTCGATGCGACAGCGGCTGGAAGAAGCGGGAGTGCAGTTTCGCGAGCAGTGCGAATTGTTGCGATTTAATGGCCAACAATCGACGGCGGCCAGCGTGGAAACGTCACAGGGGACAATGCAAGGGGATGTCTTTGTGGTTGCCAGCGGCGCTTGGACACCCATGCTGCACGATCACCTGGGGTGTACGATTCCCATCCAACCTGGTAAGGGCTACTCCATTACCATGCCACGTCCTGCGGCGAGCCCCCAAATTCCGCTGATCTTTCCGGAACATCGAGTTGCCGTTACCCCAATGCAGTCCGGCTATCGGCTTGGGTCGATCATGGAATTCGTCGGTTACGATGAATCGATTCGCCCCGAACGCCTGCAGTTACTGCGGAGCGGTGCTGAGCATTACCTCCGCACTCCGTACTGTGAACCGGAGATAGAAACTTGGTATGGCTGGCGACCGATGACGTACGACAGCTTGCCCATCATTGACGCCAGTCCGAGATGGGGCAACGTGTGGGTGGCCGCCGGACACAATATGCTTGGCCTAAGCATGGCCCCAGTCACCGGTCGACTTATCGCCGAGTTGATCAACGGGACCGATCCCCACTTGGATGTTACCCCCTACCGTATTAAACGATTCAGTTCAGCCAAATCGTAACCCCAAGCGGGAGCGAGCACGGTTGACTCGCCAATGTATCCACACCCGCGTGTAGCCTGCGTTAGTCGTTCGCGTTAGTGCCTTTCTCGGCGATGTACTCTCACGTCGACCTGCTTAACCTAAAAGCCCCAGCAACTTCCAGCCTTGTGTGAACAGCGTAAAGAGGCCAATGACAAGCAGTACTGCGCTGCTCCCCCATAACAACACATCCCACAGTCGCGTGGGACGCAAGGCTGGATGGCATTTCGCATATCGGAAATAGAGCGCTGCAAAGCCCAACATCGGCAACATGATCGACTGGGTGACGGCGCTCAACAGCACCAACAAGACTGGTTGCGGCATCAAACAATAAATCACACAGCACAGCATCGGAAATAACAGGCTGAGGTACTGCACGGTGCGATTGATAACTACAGGATCGTGTTTCAAAACACCCATGACGACCATGCCGTCGGCGAAAGTACGCGCGTGACTAGCATTGGCGACATAAAAAGTGGAGTACAGCACGACAAAGGCGCCGAACAGGAACAGGATCGGTGCCCAGCTCGAAAAAACCGGCTGGTACATGACGGCTAAGGTGCGAATCAAGTCGCCACTTTCGGGCTGTAGGTTGGCACGGTTGAGAATCGCCGCCCCCAAAGCGTAGAAAGCAACGGTGGCCAACGTGTAGATGATCATCGAATTCCAAGCGTCATAACGCATCACTCGCATCCAACCGCGGGCGCGCCCCACCCAGGCTTCCGTTCCATCATCACGTCCGGTCCAGCGGGCGTAGCCTTTCTCCAAGAGCCAATAAGGATACTGCACCAGCTCGGCAGCACCTACGCCGATAATCCCAAGTGTCGCCAAGGCGACTCCCATAACTTTCCACGAATCGTCACCTGGGGGCAAGTGCGGTACCAGCCCATCAATCCACTGCTGGGCAGTGATGGCCCAAGTCGGTTTGGTTTGCAACGAGAGAACATTCCCTACTGTGATCAAAGTGAAGATTGCTACCAGCGTTGTCGACACAGCTTGAATCACCCTGTATCTGCCCCACCACAGCAACCAAGCGGTCACGATTGACCAAGGGACTGTCCACAGTCGATCATCCAATGGCAACGCCAGCTTGGGTTCTTTGAGCGGATCTGTCTGGGCTGGCGATGGATACTTCTCCTGATAGTTCTGCCTCAACTTGTCGGCACTCGTTGCAAGACGCTGATATTCAGGATCGGACTCCAGCGCGAATCCATCCCGCTTCGCGGTAACACTCATTACTTGCAACTGCGTCCGTGCCTCAGCGACTTCGTTGTAGAGTTGACCCTGTTGCGTGATGGGGGCAAACAGAGCCATCGCTTGTCCCACTCCACCCACGATGCCGCCGAGTTGCGCGATGCTCATGAACCACATCAGAAACCAATACCAGACCAACCAATTCCCTCTGCCAGGGATGCGTGGCCCAGGGACTTGGTTCAGGGCCGAGAGGGTGGGCAAGCCGCTGGTGATGGTATAACGACCTATTTCCACTTGTGCAAAGACTTTGATTACGCAGCCTAAGATAATGAGCCACAGCAGACTCATGCCCGCGTCAGCACCCGTCTTGGTCGTGGCGATCAATTCGCCTGAGCCCACAATCGAGGCCGCGATGATCAAGCCAGGCCCCAATTTCTTGAAGATGTCGATCACTCGCTGTGGTGGATCTTGAACTGGTCCAGACGGATTAGGGTCCCGTTCTGAATCCATAGCCGGATTGGAATGTTCGTTTGCCATGGGACGCTTAGACTGAGAGGTGAGCTAAGTGATGGGCTCGCGCTGGAGGCGATTTCGCTGTGCGATTGTAGTCCACCCGAGCCTGTTCGTGTTCGAGGAATTTCTAAATTGCCAACATCCAGATGGGCTTATGCTGTCGCCCGCTAGGCGGCTCGCGCTTTCCTGCCGTCGATTTATGCGAGCTTGAGCACCACCCTCTCGTCAACTCTCTTCTAGCCCAGTTGACTGGCTGGTCCCGTCTTTGCAAAGTGTCTGGTCACGCTATTCTTTATCGCTGTCTTGATGAATGCGCGTAAAGGCGCAGCGACAAACGGTTTGGCAAAAACTGAGGAGACGGGTAATGGCGGCAATTCAATTGGCGATTCACGGTGCTGCTGGCCGCATGGGCAAGCGATTGGTAGCGCTGGGCAGTCAGGATAAGGACTTGCAAGTGGTTGCGGCCATCGAGTACCCTGCCCATCCGTCGCTAGGCCAGGATGCGGGTACTGTCGCGGGGGTCGCTCCCCTGGGTACGCCCTTGATGGCTGATTGGCCAACGGGCGTTCAGACTGCCATCGATTTCTCCTCACCCGCTGGCTGCATGAGTGCCGTCGCCTACTGTTCAGCCAATCGCGTGCCTCTGGTGGTGGCCACGACGGGCTTGACCGCCGAACAAATTGAAACGGTCAAAGCGGCGGGAAGTCAGATACCTGTCTGCTGGGCTCCCAACATGTCACTCGCCGTGAACCTGACCATGCGGCTAGTACAACAAGCGGCGCGGGCGCTCAAGCAGGTACCGCAAGGAGTGGACGTGGAAATCATTGAGCGTCATCACCGCTACAAAGAAGACTCGCCGAGCGGCACGGCACTCAAGTTTGGTGACATCGTGGCTCAGGAGATGGGGCTGACTCAACATGTACATGGTCGCGAAGGGCAGTGCGGCGCGCGAACTCAGAACGAAATCGGTTATCACGCCGTGCGCACCGGAGACGATCCTGGGCAACATACCATCATTTTTGGTATGCTTGGAGAAACCATTGAGCTGCGGGTGGCCGCCTCGAACCGAGACTGTTACGCGCAAGGGGCTCTGGCCGCGGCCAAATTTCTCGTCGGCCAGCCCGCCGGTCTGTACTCAATGTTCGACGTCCTCGGTTTAAGCTAGCCATGGCCAAGTGTGATGAAGGTTATCTGTGCGAAGTCTGCGGCCAAGATGTTGAGCTGATGACCGACAGCGCTCTGTACTTGCAGTTCGTTATCGGCTGGATCGACCCCGAAACCCTGCACACACGACGCGAGTCACACTTGCGCTGCCAGCCCACCCTGGCTCAATTCATCGATGATCCGAGATTTCAGCCGCCGCTGGTCGTCGATGAAGTCTTCGATCGCCGCCAGCTTGACCCAGAATTCGCTCAAGCTCGCGCCGCGTTGGTCACCCGCGGTTACCAGCGGCTATGGGAATTGCAAACTACAGAGCATGCCTTAACCGTCGTCGACTATCCGTTGGCTGAGGCCCGGTATCTGTGGCAATAGTCGGTCGGCGAAGGCAATATTTCATGCGCTGATCGAACTACGAGCGATAATTGCCCATTTTTGTATCGCAAGGCGAGTTAATTTCCCTCTGTTCAGATTGCTGCCAGAACCACCGCCACGGTAGAATCAGTCGCCTGGGCTGTCGATCTGTCGAGCTACTTCCCACACATCTCTGCTCGACTCTTCGATTCAACGCACATCGCCTCTCGACGCACATCGCATTACAAGGTACATCGCATGCTTGCTCGTTCCTGCCGCGGTCTCGCTGCCTGCTTATGGTTCCTTTGCCTGCTGCTACACACTGTTGGGTCGGCAGACGACTCAAATAGACTCGCCCAACCACTGGAACCGTGGCTGCGGTTGCTGTCAGGGAATGCCC
>JBBQRC010000015.1:0-18176 GCA_038215215.1 Pirellulales bacterium | reverse complement strand
GCAAAATCGTTTCTCGCCAACCGACCTGTCGCCTATTACCGTCTCGATGAGTTCGCGGCGCCACTGGCCCATGATAGCTCCGGTCATGGTCACCATGCCGCCATCGAACCAGGTGTGCTGTTCTTTCTCGATGGTGACGATCAACGTGAATTTACCGTAGCTGGCGAAACAAATCGTTGCACCCACTTCGCAGGTGGTCGCATGCGGGCCAATTTGCCTGAACTGGGTAACGAATTCACCGTCATCCTCTCCGTGTGGAACGGCATGCCAACCGAAGGACGCGAAGTGGCAGGTTGGATGTTTTCACAAGACCATGAAGATGCGGTTACGCATTCAGGCCTGCACTTGGGCCTCGGCGGAAAGGGAGACCAATACGGAAAACTGCTTTTGGCGGTCGGTCATGCGGCCCCAATCGTGGGCCGGCAAGTCCTGGACCGCTGGACGTGGCACCAAGTCTCGTTAGTGCGGACTGCTAAGGAAGTCCTGGTTTTTCTGGATGGCAGTAACACCCCCGAGATTCAGCTCCCATTGCCCGCCATGCATGCGCCCGTCACCAACCTGTTCTTTGGTGGTCGCAGCGATAATCGCGACAATTGGGAAGGGAAGCTAGATGAAATCGCAGTCTTCAATCGAGTCATTCCGTGATGTAGCGCCTGGATTGAAAAAGCCGAGGCAAACTTCGCCGGTTACATCGGACTGGGTGGATGGGTAGCTTAGGCATTCGCCTCCACGCATTGCTTATCGTTGGTCGCACGTCAGACATGCGCTTTGTGCGCTAAAGTAGCTGCTTCGACCCGCATTTTGCTCGCCCGTGTTGGTGCAATACGTTAGAATCGCAGGCTTACAGGACGGTGGATGTATGAAGGCCCAGGGAAGAATAGATGACGGATCAAACGAGTTGGATTACCGCCGCCCGCCAATCATTGAAAAATTCCAACACGAACTATTTTGCAATTGAACCGCTACGCTACTGGACTGATTTTGCCATCAGCCTAATTCTAGCCTACTCAGCGGGCAGCCTGTTCTTGACGGCTCCCATCGGTTCGTTGTGGCAGCTGGTGGCTTTCCCGTTTGCCGTTTTCTGGCTTTATCGGTTGGGGTCGTTAGTGCATGAAGTCTGCCACCTGGGGCAGCATGAAATGCGCGCGTTTAAGGTAACCTGGAACCTCCTGGCGGGTGTGGTGATGCTCTCGCCCTCCCCGTTTTTCACCCGCCATCATCGCGACCATCATTCCTGCAAGCTGTATGGCACTCATGAAGATCCTGAATATGTCGTCAACTTTTACGGTGCCAGCGGCTTAGTTGGGGTGCTGCGCTTTGCCTTCGAAGTGGCCATTTTCCCCTTGGTTGTTTTCCTCCGTTTCCTGCTAGCTCCGATCACTTTTCTGCATCCGCGGCTGCGTGAGTTTGCCTTGCGGCACGGTACGGCAATGACATTGAACTGGCGTTACGAACGCGACGTGAACGCCTGGGATCGACGCGTTTTAACAGCCATCGAAATCCTCTGCTCGGTCCGTGCGGCCCTGATCTTGCTGGCGGTGCTGGTTGGCTGGACCGACTGGACTCGTTTACCCTTGCTGTATCTCCTGGCCGTCAGCGTGCTGGCTCTCAATCAGATGCGTTTACTAGGGGACCATCATCTGGCCAGCCAAGGTGATAGATTGACGTTTGATGACCACATTCTCGATTCCTGCAATTACCCGCGTTCAGACTTCGGAACGTGGTTGTTGTTTCCGTTTGCCATTCGCTACCACGCGCTCCATCACATGTTTCCCTCCTTGCCTTATCACAATTTGTCCGCGGCTCACGCCTATTTGACGCGCACGCTCCCGATCGATTCGCCTTACCACATACTGGAGCAACCCAGTTGGTGGTCCGTGGCGCGTCATTCATTTAGAAACATGGAACACAGAAGCCACGCTCTTCCTTCGAGCCTTGGTCCGCACATCACGTGACATCTGACCACTGCGCTGTATCGTGCTTGGATATCGGCTAGTTTTTGCCCTGCGGCGACAGTGTGGTATCGACTATCTACTGTGTATAGTGACATCCAGCCAGGCATCAGAGAGGACGACGCGAATTTCATGCATGACTATGTTGCTTTGATCGCTGGGATCGTCTGCGCTGGACTGGGCGGCGAACTTTTTGTGCGAGGTACGGTAGGGCTGGGAGGCTGGGCAAGCATTTCCCCGGGGATCGTTGGCGCAACGGTAGCGGCGTTTGCGACCTCCAGCCCCGAACTCTCCGTAACGATCAACTCAGCCCTGGCAGGCAAACCCCAAATCGCGCTTGGCGATGCACTGGGCAGCAACGTCGTCAATGTTTCATTGATTCTGGCAGTGGCCTTGATCATCTCTGCCATTAAGTCGTCGCGCGAGAGCATTCGTCGCGATTTTTCTATAGCTTTGATGCTCCCATTTTTGTCAGGAATACTGTTTCTAGATGGCGTGCTTTCACGCATCGACGGCATCATCATGCTGGCGCTTTTCGCAGCCTGGATGGTCGCGACAGTGATTGAAGCACGCAAACAGCGCAGTGCAGCGGAAAGAATACTGGGTGAGCATCGCTTGGGGATGATCATCATTTCATGTGTGGCTGGGCTGGTCTTCCTCATGGCAGCCGGCAACCTCATTGTGGCTGGAGCGCGAGGGATTGCGCTCGCCTTTGGAATTCAAGAATTTGTCATCGGTGCGACGATCGTTGCGATTGGCACATCGGTACCCGAGTTGGCGACTGCTGTGATCTCCAAACTGCGCGGCCACGATGAAGTTGGATTAGGCACGGTCTTGGGGAGTAACATCTTCAATGGCTCGTTCATTATCGCGATCGCGGCCATCATCACTCCGATCACCCTCAACGGATCACAAGTCGTTGCGCCGCTCGCATTTGGACTCGTCTCCGTCTGCCTCACCTTTCCATCGAAGGAGGGCTGGATCAGTCGACGCCGCGGTGTCCTGCTGTTAGTGCTGTATCTGGCTTACCTGGCCACGATCCTAGGATCATAACTTGAAGTCCCAGGAGGCGCGAGAGGCGAGCAGAGTCTCCCCGCGTTACAGCACAGCAGGCGACCACCAGGGACAATTCCGCATCGACAATTCTACAATGGCGTAGAAACGCCGCGCAGTCTGCGTAATTTGCGATGCGTTTATGGGTTTTACAAATCAATTCGGATGAATGGGAAGCGCCTGACCGATGATACGAAAAGTATTTAAGTTCCAGTGCGTTTAGGGCTATCGCAAGAAACAATGCTAGCACGCCAAACAAGCAACGCAGAGGATCGGTGGGGACCAACTCCGTTACGGATTCTCGTTGGCGCATGGATGCTCTGCGCAGGGATTGCGGCGGTTTCGGGCTGCGCGTCTCGACCGCGGTCCAACGCCCCATCCACGGTCGAAAACCAAACCGTCCCGCATCGTGAAGAGCCGGCCAAGTTCAACTTAACCGCTGCATCCTCGGAGGTTGAAGCGGCCGCGGCGCGGCGCAGCTTGGATCCTTCCAGCGATCGGAATATCGCCACACAATTCGCCGTCACTCCAGCTACTGGTCAGTTGCCGCGACTGCCGGAGACGTTCCATTTTGTCACCGCCCAACAAAGCATTCCCTATTCGACTGTCGAAGAGAACGCAGTGGTCAGTGCAGTAGTCGACCCCGAGGAGATTCCCTCGCCATTGCAGAATCCCGAGCAGGTGTCGCGAATTCGAATGCCGTTCGCTGAAGGCCAGGAAAAGGTTCAGCTTTCTTCCGCGCTAGATCGGATATCGTTGACCGCGGTCGATGCTGCGCTCAACGTCGTACTGTCGAGGATCGCTGAACCACATGGGCTAAATTTGGTGACTGGCAGCGAGATGACGGAACGGATCAGCGTCAGGTTGAATGATGCGCAACTGCAAGACACTCTCGATGTGCTGTTGGCAACAAATGGTTACACCTGGAACCTGCAAAAAAATATTTTAATCGTTTCCAAGATTTCTACTGAAACCAAAACCTCGGCTAGCATTCAGGGCCGTGAAATGCGGGTTTTCTCGCTCAATTATGTCACCGCCACCAACGTCGACCTGATTGTCAAAGGATTGCTCTCACCTGTCGGTCAATCCTTTGTAACTCAATCGACCTCGACCGACCATCGTCGTACTCACGAACAACTGTTCGTTGAGGATTTGCCAGACAATCTTCGCCGCATCGAGCTTTACCTGTTGCAAGCCGACACTCGGCCGCGACAAGTCTTGATTGAGGCTCATATATTGCAGGTCGCGCTGAGAGACAATTGTCGACACGGAGTGAATTTACAATCGCTGCTTCACGTTTCGAAATCGAATGTGACGTTGGCGACAACGGGCCTCGCCTCCGGCCTGCCACCGGTATCCACGCTGAAGATCGAGGGTACGGATTTAAATGGTTTGCTCGACGCGATCAAAACCAACACCGATTCCAAAACGTTGGCGTCGCCTAAGGTCGCTGTGCTGAACAACCAAGAGGCAACCATGCAGGTGGGGTCCAAAATCGGCTACTTGATGACGACCACCACGCAAACCAGCTCGCTTCAAAGTGTAAATTTCCTCGACGTGGGAGTCATTCTGAAAGTCACGCCGTCCATATCTGACGACGACCATATCTTGATGCAGGTCAGTCCGCAGGTCTCCACCGGGAGGATTAACGCGACCACGAGCCTACCTGAAAGCGAGGTGACCGAGGTTTCGACCCGCGTCATGCTTGGTGACGGAGAGGCGATTGTGATCGGCGGTCTGATTAAGGAGACCGACATCGACAATCAGAATAAGATTCCCTTCCTCGGTGATTTGTGGCTTGTCGGGTGGCTCTTTCAGCGTCGTGAAATCATTCGCGAACGCAATGAAATCATCATCGCCCTTGTGCCGCGCATCGTGCCCGACTTCACTGGCGGACGATGTCTCGATCCCTGTGAATTGGAAAGAACGCAGACGCCGTTGCTGTACGGACCGCTACAGCCGGTGGACCGAAGCAAGTTTGAACCAAAATTGCCAAGTTACAACGATCGCCCTCGGGATCGAAAAAACGGTCTTCAGCAGTATGACAATCCGAAACAACATCCGTCCGTTCGTGGTCCCTTTGCAGCGTCGGAGGTTCCGAACACGCCTCAGCTCGTTCCAGAAGACCAGGCCACACAGCCACGACAGTATGTGAAGTCCAACGCTTTACCAGAACAACCACAACTCGGTCAACCACAGGCACCCGCACCCGCGTGGAGCGCGCAGTAGCCTCCATCAACCATCGAGAAGCCGTCTATGATCAAGAAGAATGTAGATCCCATTCCAAAGTCATTAATGCATTTGCTCGAGAAACGTGATGTTGCCGCTCGTCGCCAGCATGATCGCCGTGTTAATAATCAAGACGAGGCCGACGGTGAGGACCGCCGCAAAGCCGAGCGACGGAGTAAAGTAAGACGCAAGAAACCCTAGTGGCTTGCTCAAACATCCTTGCTCAAGTTTTGACAACCATTAGGAGCTCCGCGGAAATAAGTTCCCGCATTCGTTCCCTCGCCCCTGCCCTGCGAAGCAGGCATAGCGGGGGAGAGGGCAGGGTGAGGGGAAATAAAATAGGTAACTTATTTGCGCGCAGCTACTTAGCGATTCCTGGGGCGTATGTTCTCGATTGGCAGATAGCGACTGGGAGTGAAGTACTGCAACTGGTCGCGAAATCGGCTAAATTCTCGTAGCGTGACCTGTGCATCACTTGCTTCAAAAACGCCTTGCCCTGGAATGCTGAGTCGCGCATGCACGAGCCCCTGGTTACCGATGTTCACATCGAACTCCGGATGCCCATGATCGAATGGTAACTCGTAATAGGCGGGACCATTCACAAAATCGCTGCTTTTAACGATGAAGTTCTTGCGAGCTGTGTCGCGAAATTCGGGACGAATCGAGCCGACTTGGCCCCCGTTTAGCTTCTCAATCTCAACGACCAGCGTGAATTCAATCTGTCCATTGACCGGAACGATTTGCCCTTGGGAGTCCAGTGGCGCGACGCTAATTCGCAGACCATCGGTCAGCGCGTCGCGATTCCACTGGGCTGGATAAGCCCTAATCACTAATGTCTTTACGCGCCGCGGAGCGGGTTTGGACGCGGCCGGTGCCAGCATGATGATGGGTTCGCCCTGGGATGCTATCTTCGCGATCTCCCAAACAGTGCGACTTCGTTGCTTTCGAGTTGCCGACCACTCTTGAAGTTCCTCGCGACCAACATGCTGATCGCCGATCCACCCTTCCTTAACTTGATCCCACCAGAAGCCGCTCACCAAGTCGACAGTCGCTTCCTGCCTGAGCAGCCACAAACGAGCTCGATCGGTGTGCTCGTGAATCTTCCCGGACGACTGACGCCCATCGGCGAGCAATACGGTCACCAAATCTTGCCCGCGGATCTTGCCAGCGAGGCAGGGCAACAAGACAAGAACAAAAGCGAACACAAGGTGCAGATTCTTGAAGGCTGGCATGACTGGCTCACTGGTTGTGTGACAGAGGATAAGTCACACGCTACGCAAGCCTTGTGCCGCGGCACCCGCGAAAAGCGATTAACCTTAAGCGAGAGCTTTTTCCCAGCGAATTCGTCAAAATTCGAGCCATGTGGAAAGATCACTGAACAACTCAGCCTTTTCATGGTGTTGCGAATCGACAACATCGTGATGCGTATGGGCATCGTAGTCAGTTCACGGTTCGCTGCCATGTTCCGGCGATGGCCTTCATTTTGATCGTGCCAACGTCAAACCCAGGTGGTGGATCGTTTAGGTACGTGTTTACGTAATTCATGGTGCAAGTCGTGCCGTCGATCTTCAAATCTTCTTTGACAATTACAGCTCCGGACAACACCGGTGCTCCATGCAACTCAAGGTCCTTCCGCGAGTAGATCAGCCCCGTAATCTTATTCGGATAAGTGTCGGTAAGCGTGGCGTTCGACGCGCCGCCGAGGTAGGGAAATGGCGTACCGGTTGGGTTTAGATTGACGCCGACATCCGACTCGCTAAGTGCCGTCGTACCGAAAGTCGCAGAAATGGTATTGTTACTCAGTAGGGCCGGATAGTTATAAACCGCCGGTTCCCAACTGACCGGGCCCGCAATTTGCGCATTTCCACCCGGATTCACAAACACCAGCGTGCCAACAATCCGCATGCGGCCAACGACAACATCTTTGCCTGCACAATTGATGATGTAAATACCGCTAGTATTCGTTTGACGACTGCCGAAGGGGTTGACACTAGGGCTCAACAGCTGCTTGTCCATGATGTAATCGTCCGTCGGAAATGTCGTATCGACCAGCGATACTTTGTCCATATAGTAATTATTCTTGACGCTCATCGATATGCTGACGGTGGCCTTCGTCAACGTCCCGCTCCAGCTCGGCTGAAAGGATCCTTTCAAATCCTTCCACGTGTATTCGCCTAATGCGTTCTTCTGCAGCGTCGCGGGCGGCGTGGAATAGACTTGCACGCCACTTCCATCGCTGGTGAGTGTCAGCACTGCCTGGGCCGTACACACTGCCGATGGAAAAACTGGAATCGAAATCTCATAGGTGTTGCCGTGCGTAAAAAGGCTGACGGGAACGTCTTGGGTCGCGACCGCCGCAGCGACGCTGCGAGACTTCACGAACAACGAGTAGATGCCTTCCTTAGCCTGAATGCTGCTTCGCTGAAACACGCATGTTCCGCCGCTTGCATACCAATTTAAAGTGTCCGTTTCAAATTTTGTATTGGTAAGCATTTCGGTCGGCCGCCATTGTGGAAAATCGCTGTACTGAATCGTCGTACCGTTGGCGAGATAGTAGTCGAGCGCATGCAATGGGTCCGGCATGTCGCGAGGATCAAGCTTGGTCGTCTTTGTTCCGTTATACGTTGATCCTCCGATGGAACCTTTCGCTTCGACGTTTGAATTAATGACAGCGCCACCTCCAGCGTTGTAGTTGTTGTTGGAACTTACGGTTTGATCGCTGGTCAAGTTTGTGACGGTGATGCTTGTGTCGTGGCCGCTGATCATTGACACTTCGAGACACGAACCAACTCGCGGACCAACTTCCAAGCGAACACTCGTGCTAAAACTCGCCGTCCCTTTGATTCCAGTCCCGGTTAGGATTACCGGATGGTTCTCCCCGCGCGTGACATCGTTATCGATCGGATCAGCCGCCGAAAGCGAAATCTTTCCGCTACCGATGGATTGATTTGAAATCCAGAGGCCGTTTCCTAAACGCGTCCGCCAATAGGCATCGTTGCGAATTTTGAGCATGCCCATCTCAACCGCGGCGCGCGCGTAGATGCGGGCCTCGGCAAAGCTACCGCTTTCCGTTGCTGAACGGCTTTGAACACGCTGGAGTTGTAACGCTGCCAGGCCGATCGTGCCGACGAGCAACGAAGTCAGCAGTACGACGGCGTAGATTGAACCACTTCGCTGGCTCAGTTTATACAGACGTCGCTTCGCCATATTTTTACCTGCTCAAACAGTTAAGGAGAAATGACCGGTGTCAACGATGCCGTGGCCATACCACCATTGCCGTCGTAAACTGTCAGCGTACAGGTATAATTCCTGGCCGCACTGTATGCATGCACGACGGTCTTCCCAGTTCCCGTCGTGCCATCCCCAAAATTCCATACGTAGGACAGCGTATCTCCATCGGGATCGCTGGATGTGGTAGCGTCAAACGTCATGTTTTGACCAACCCCTCGGTTCAAACCTCCGTTCGAAGTCACCACGGCAACGGCTACTGGTGGATGATTTCCAGTGGCATCAGCGGGGCTCGGAACGGAATCATTCCAACTGATGCTGCGGTAACCGACGATGGTCGCGATGGACTTATTACCGAAGCTAGCCGTAATGGTGATCTTTTTCAGTCCAGTGCTGGTCGCTGGTGTCGAACCTCCAGTCGTCGGGTCTGCCCACTGCACTATTACACTTCGCGTCCAACCGTTAAAACCCGCGATCGTATTGCCGCCACGATCTTTTGGCGGCGACGAACTAAAACCAGCGTAATCATCGACATCGTCATACAGAGAACGATTTACACCTGACTCGCCCGGTTCCAAACCAAACGCGGACGCAACTTCGGTATTGGGTTCATCGTAGTCTTGCAATAGGATCTCGTTCATCAGATCGCAGGCAAGCTGTTGGCCGCTGATCCGCTGGACGGTATCGATTTCTCGACGCTTGGCGGCCGCTAGCGTGTTGAGTGAAGCAACCATCAAGATGCTGACCAGGATGACGCTAACGGAACATTCCAACAGACTAAAGCCGAGTCTACAGTTGGCCGGCATTTTAATAAGAGGTTTGCCGTTACGTATTAAACATGCCATGTAATTCACTCCATCACGCGAATGCGTGCGTATGAAAACTCAGCATTGCTGACGTTCGAGCCAATGGTGGCCGCTCGGCTTCCATCCGCCGACTCAAACTTCGTTAGTCCAAACGACCCTTTTTGCACGCCGTTGACGCTGATACTCAGCAACGGTGCGCTAGGTTCGATAATCAAGTGCAGGTCTACCATTTGATTGGAGAGTCCAGATACTGTCAGGAGTGCGACCGGCGTGTTGTCAGCCGTTTTCTTCCAGATGGTAAGCGTCTGAGTGCCATCGGATTCCAGTTTTAGATACGCCATGACCGGCGCACAAGTCGACCCAGAGCGCAACGCATTGATTGTAAACGTGGCACCGTTGCCACCGACGGTTGTGTTGCGGAGCCGTAGATCCACAATTGTTGTTTTGGCAAAATCAGCCCCGGGATTCGTATTTAGAACTACACCGCTGGATTGCCAAACCTGGTTGACGATCGTGGCCATGTTCAATGCTCCTCCGCCATTGACGACCCAGTCGCCAACTCCATCACCATTGACATCCTTGGTGGTTGGATCTTGGAGAAATTTCAACTCCCAAAAGCCGGATAGAAGCTCAGGGTGATTCAACATCGAATTGCTGGTGCGCAGATTTGGGGAACTGCTTGTCATTTCAAGTGTCAAGTCCGCGGACATCATGTAGTTCGTGTTGATATTCTGCTGAGTTCCATCATTCGTGACCCGCTTTCCATATAGTTGGCAGACAATAGCTTTACCGGTATTGTAGCTCCATGAATTGACATCGCCTCCGGAGGTTTTAACCAGTCCGGGAAAGCTGCTTGAACTCTGTACTGTGCATGATTTGCTGCCCAACTGATTTGCCAATACCAGACAAATAGAACCCTCCGGAGCGATCGGGTCTAGGGTCGTGAAAGCGAATTCTTGCCAAGTATAGGCTGTTGATAATGAGGTGTCATTTAAAATGGCTTGCTCGTGTACGGTAGTGGTCGGCACAATATTGGCGTTTGCTGGCCGCATCTGCATCAAGGTCGTACCGGGTACTGCATTCCGTTTGACCATGAATCGGACGCGTGTTGGTCGCCAAGCAATAACGTCAGGCGCTAATGTGGCTTTGAAATTCTGACCGAACCAGCCTGTTGGCGTGATATCGTTGTTGCCCACCCCGCTAACGCTGCTGTAATCAATGAGTAGCGTATCCGACAGTTCTTCCGTGCCCAAGGTCGGAAACGACTCAGATACGCTGCGTAAATTCGGAGTCAGAGTGAACTGCTGCACACCGCTGGCGATCGTGACAGCCGAGCCACCATTGTATTGCCGCGTGATCAAACCATTTGGTGTGGCAGACCATCCATAATGAACACGTTCGGCTATCCCGTCACCGTTGCGGTCGGGAACAGTAAAGCCGATCGATGTCGAACTTCGCTCGCTGACAAAGATGGCACTTTCTAGTTCTGTTGATAGCCGATCAATGATCTGAACAGCTTGCAACGACTGCGTCGCCGCGCTTTGGCCGCTCGGGAACATGCGCATCGTAACCGCCATTGTCGAGGTAAGTCCCAATGCAAGCACCGACGAGATCAGCAGTGCGACGGTCAATTCTGTGAGCGTGTGTCCACAACGCATCATTGTACCGTGGCCTTGCCGGTGTCGGCGTCGACGACGATTGAACGATGAACGCCGCCGGACTGGACCACCACAGTGCCAACTCCGCTGGTCGGCAGACCATAGCCGCTAAACGTCACCTGTGCCTGACCGCCGAAACTGGCCGAAACAAGCGTTGCAATATATGGACTGTCAGTGAGTTTAACGATATAAGCGGCACTCGCACGATCCGGATCTGTCATTCCAATAATTTGATAAGTACCCTGACCAACATTGTAGGAGATGGTTCGCGCGGTGCTCGAGCTGTATGCCCAAGACTGGGTCCGTGCTAGGTCAACCGCGATGCGTTGTGCCGCCGCGTCTGCTCGATAAATCGCCAGCTGCCAGGACCAACGCGGTACCACGATCGCCGCCGTAGTCCCGAGCACGAGTAACACAATGGTTAATTAGATCAGCGAGAATGCATCGCGATCGGATCGTTTAGGATCAGTTTGTTGCGTTCGTTTGCGGCACATCTTATTTTGATTGCTTTCAGGCTACCGAGCCCTGCCTCTAATCCCACTTTACAAAGACTTCTCGATCGGTGATCTCGACGATGCGAGCCCCTTCGGACAACGAATCCCCAACACGAACAATCCGCGAATCGACAATCGCGGCGGCACCCCGCTGGTCGCGATAAATGGCCTGTACTTTTACCAATTCGATACGGTCTCTCGTAAGTATTTTGTCATCTTCCAAGTTAGCGGTGGGTGACATGGCGGCTGTATCGATTGCTTTGGGTTTTTCGAGCGGCTTGAAAAAATCAAAAGCCGCGATCTCTTCGATATTTGCCTCTGGCCATAAAATCTTGTGGGCAGTCACGGCTTGCAGAGGTTCAATGTTTGTATCTACGGCAAGCGAATTCAGTGGCGACAACTCAACCTGCGATGGCTTTCCGTTGGGCCAGGCAATCACGCAGACCAATACCAGGAGCAAGATTGGTATGGCCGCGAGCTTGATTTTTTTTCGGTCAACTAAAATATCGAGAGCGATCATCTTCATGGTTTCACCGCGTTGGCGAGCTTGGAGGAGTCGGCGATCGCAAATAGTAGATTGAATTGCAGATCAATCGTGCACGGACTACCCGCCGTCGCTGGAGCCATGATGGATAGCTGTGAAATGCGCATCATTCGAGGCAGCAACCTCAATTCGTCCAACCATTTGCACAAATCGGAGTAGATTCCAGCGCAGCGCAGCCGCAGCTCGAGTTCCTTGAATGTCCCATGATCCGTTACTCCACCCGGACGAAAATCGCTAACGTTGATGTTATTAGCAACTGCGACATCAGACAATTGCTTTAGAAACGTTGATTCGTCTGGCGAATCTGGCACTTTACTTCGCAGCGATCGCACCTGATTTACAGCGCACTCACACTCGTTCGTGAGTGCCGTCGAACTGGCTTGAATTTCCGCAGTGCGTTCCAACAAGGCGAGGCTTTGATGTTCACTGTCGACGGCCATCTTCACTTGGCAATGTATATTCGTGACGGTCCACCAACCAAGGCAGGCTATCAACAATGTGACTGAGGCCAACAAGGAATGAATCATCAGGGAGCTGTTCAACCATCGAGAAAAATTCCAGTTGATCGTCATGGCTGTTCCTCAATACGGCATTCAATTTGATAAGTACGGCTAGCCAAATCACTGCCAGATAGCTGGGTCGATGACTTCAAATCGACCTGTTCGAATACAGCGGTGTGACGCAGGGCGGATACGAACTGTGCGACGTTCGAATCATCGCTCGCGACCCCTTGTAATGACAGAGACGCAAGATTCTGTGAGGGTGATGCTTTGATTGCGTCGTTGGTGGGTCGGTTGATACCTGGACTTGGTGACGGTGGGGTACGTGGTGGCATGAGCAAGCTAAATCGCTGAACTTGCAACTTCCCCGCGCCGGGTTGCACGGCGCGGGAAAGAACGCCTAGCAAATCGATCAGGTGGTCCGTGGGTTGTAGCCGCTCCAGCATAGTTCTCTCTGCATTCAAAGCCAGCACTCTCCGCCGTTGCTCCTGTGTTTCGTCCTGCAGCGCACAAACAGGCTGGCATTGTGCGGTCAAGGTCGCAGCTCGCTCGCGCGCAGCTCTGAGTGCCACAATCTCCCAGCTTACGGAAACAATCATCCAGGCGCCTATGAACACCCAGAGCTTTGCCCAATTGCGAACAATCGCGCGAAACTGAATCTTGCCGCGAATTTCGTTTGGCAAAAGATTTATGTACATGGCCGCGCCTCCCATGCGAGCGACGAAAGCGCCGCGGCGATACCGTAGACTGCTTCGACTGGATCGTGTTTTGAATTGCCCAAGGCCCAGTTATGCGTTGGGATTCGCAGCGAGTGTGTCAGATACTCGGGCAGATTTTTGATTTGTGTTCCGCCACCCAGAAGCCAGACTCGAGTGGGCTTCAGGCTGCGATACTGTTGTTCGAGGAAGTCTGTCGTTCTCTCGATTTCCGTCACCAGCGAGTGCAGTGGACTGGCAATCGATTGAAACGTTCGCTGTGCAACGGCGCTGGGCGTCAGTCCCGGCACCGGCAGTCCGAATTGAGAGAGTAACTGCTGACATTCATCCATGGATATGCAAAGATCTTTTTGCAAGGATTCCATCAATAAGTTTATGCCGCCACACCTGAGGACGCGCGAAAACACCGGTCGTCCCTTGTCGACCAATACCAACAACGGCGAGGAGCAACCCAAGTCAATTGCCAGCGACGATTCTTCGGACGTCCGAGCTTCGGCCAACTCAACAGCCCGCGCGACAGCCCAGGGCATTCCATTCAACGTTTGACACTCCATTCCTGCGGACAGCAAATGGTTTGCGACGCTTGCGGCCAAGTGCTTGGGAACCGCCAGGGCCGCAATCGACGTTAGCTGCGTTTTTTGACCATCGGCTGCGCCGTTTTCCCAGAAGTCGAAGACGAACTCGTTAGGTTCGAGCCCAATTTCCGCGGCCAACATTTCCGCGACCATGCCGCGTTGTTCGTCAGCATTGCCGGACGGAATATCGAAGGTCCGCAAGTCGACGAGTGACATCGGGAGTACCGCAGCGCACTTTCGAGCGATAAAAAGTTGCCGCAGTTTTTTGATGGCCGACAGAGGTGATTTCAGGATCTCGTCACAGTTTTCATCTCGACTAAGACGCTTTTCGCTTTCACTCGCCACAGTCCAACGAGCGGCAATATGGCACTCCGTACCAACTCGTTCAACTTGAGCGAGCTTAATCGCGCTCGTACCGATATCGATACCAACCCAGCCACGCTCACAAGCCTTATTGGATTTCGGCAATTTCCCAGCGATTGCATTGACTGCAAGTTGCGGCATATTTATCTCTAATGCGACGAGGTGGAAACATCGAGCATAGGCACAATTACGGAGAGCACGATGCCCGCCACGACCACGCCTAAGAAAACGATCACAGCCGGCTCGGCAATCTTGATCAAATCGCGCAGACAGCGTTCGCCGTCGTCTTCGTAGTACTCGCCGACATTTTTGAGAACTTCGCCCATTTTTCCACTGCGTTCCGCAGTGGCGACCATTTGGGCAGCACCAATCGGCAAAAAATGAGCGGCTAACAGCGAACGTGAAAAGTCTTCACCATGCAACACATCGTTTTCGGCCAACTTAAATAGATCGCGGAAGAATTGGTTTCTGGTTGCGTTGCGGCACAAACGAATACCGTCAACGAGCGGCACTCCACTCATGAGCATCGTCCCCAGCAAACGAAAACTGCGACCTGTTAGCAGACCTTGAGTTACGTTTCGAAGCATGGCGATATGTAAGGTTCCATAGTCCCAGGCGCGACGCATGGCCGGCCTAGTCCTCAGACTGTAACCACCAATGACGACGGACAAAAAACCGCCCACGACAAGAACCACGTTTTTTCGAACGAAGACACCGATGTCAAGCAGAAACTGTGTGAGCGGTGGAACAGGTTTTTCCAGTGTCTCAAAAACAGTGGCGAACTGGGGAAGCACGAAAAACACCAAACAATTGAGCACTACAAAGGTGACCGCCGCCAGCACAATCGGGTACATGAGCATCGACCAAATCGTGCTCTGGAGCCGCATGTCACTACGCAATAGATAAGTGAGTCGATCTAGAACTTGTGTAATCGTGCCCGATTGTTCGCCAGCAGAAATACTCGCAACAAATAGATCATCGAACACCTGAGGATGCTTGCGCACCGAATCCGAAAGACTGCGTCCGCTGTGGACATCCGCATCGATCCGTTCGAGCACTTTTCGCAGAGCTGGCCTAGGGCATTGCCCTGCGACGTTGTGCAAAGCTTCCGCTAGATCGACTCCTGACTGAGACATGATGCTCAGTTGCGACATCGTCATGACCAGATCTGATTTGCGGACGCCGCCCCATAGTTGCGTCGCGGATCTAACCCGCATCGAGGCAGCGCTCGATGAGTGCGAGGTTAATGCCGTCACGAACAAACCCTGACTGCGTAATTGCAACCGAGCAGCGGCGATCGAAACGGCGTCGATCTCACCGGGGGCAAGTTCACCCCTGCCGTTCTTCGCATTGTATTGAAATCTCATAAACTGCCCCTGCGACGTTAGTCCGCGTGCGCTACACGCAGAACTTCCTCGAGACTGGTCTTGCCGGCTTCGGCGAGTTGTATGCCTTCATGCACCAGCAATGAACCGCCTTGCTGTAAGTGCAGTTGGCGTATCGCGTCGATATCACCACCTTGAGATATGGCCGCCCTGATCTCGCGGCTGATCCCTAAAACTTCATAGACCCCGATTCGGCCCTTCAGACCTGTGTCATAACACTCGCGACAGCCACGACCACGAATAAATTGCTGTCGACGATCCCCCTCGTAGTGAAGCATCTTGAATAGCTCCTCCGAAGGGAAGTACGCTGTTTTGCATTTGGGGCAGACCGTTCGCACCAGACGCTGGGAAATGACTCCAATCAGGGCGGCGGCGATTTTGAAGGGCTCAACGCCCATATCACCCAAGCGCGTCACCGCACTGAAACTGTCGTTGGTGTGCAACGTGCTCAACACCAAGTGCCCAGTCAGGGCAGCTTGAACGGCCACGGCAGCGGTTTCGGCATCGCGAATTTCTCCCACCATGATGACGTCTGGATCTTGCCGCAAGATCGCCCTCAAAGCGCCAGCAAAGTTCATCGCCTTGCTGCCGCCCACCGGAACTTGATTGATCTGTTCAAGTTGATATTCGACCGGATCTTCGACTGTGACCACGTTGCGGCTGACGGACTTGATCAGTTCGAGCGCCGAGTACAAGGTCGTCGTCTTTCCGCTCCCAGTCGGACCGGTCACCAGGAACAGTCCGTGAGGTCGCGCAAGCAGATTTTTTATTTTCCCTAATTGTGAACCTGGCACTCCCAGTTGATCAAGATTGAAAGTCACGTTGCTGCGGTCCAGTACACGCATGACGATCTTCTCGCCCAAGATTGTCGGCAGCGTGGAGACCCGCAAGTCGATCTCGCGTCCCTCGACAATCGCGTGCATCCGTCCGTCTTGTGGCGTGCGATGCTCGGCGATGTCAAGCTTACTCATCACCTTGAGCCGGGAGATCAAAGCTGGATGAAATTCTTTCCGTGGTCGAAATGCTTCCCGCAACATGCCATCAACTCGAAACCTGACGGTGGAGCAGCGGTGGCCGGGTTCGACGTGGATGTCACTTGCCTTCTGGCGAATCGCGTTGAAGATCATGTAGTTCACAAGATTGATAATGGGACTTCCGTCCGCCAGAGAATCGATATCTTGTAAATCGATTTCGAATGCCTCGGTCTCGATTGACACCGCGTCCTGCGCTAGGTCGGCAGTCACCGCGTCTACCGAGAAGTCATTCTCGTAGCAGCGTGGAATAATCTTCAGGATGGTCGAGCGGAGTGCGAGCACGGGACGCACGCGCAGACCAGTGATGCGTTCGATCTCATCAATTTGCTGTAATTGACGTGGATCGGCCATGGCGACACTAAGTGTATCGCGAACTTTAAACATGGCGACCGCGGAAAAGGCTTCAGCCTTAGGCCGCGGCAATAGCCGTACGACCGCTGGGTCAATCAGCCCCTCGCGGAGACGCACCGAAGGCAAACGGCTCTGCGAACTCAGAAATCGAAGTAGCGTTTCTTCGTCGACAAACCCCAGGTCGAGCAGGGCCTCGCCGAACTGAAGTTTCTTTTGACTATGGTGACTGAGGGCTACCTCCAGTTCATCGCCAGTGAGCACGCCAGCGCGATACATGCGCTCGCCCAAGGGCAAAAACTGCTCGGGCGCGGGACGAGCTCCACCCGCGGTTGCAATCGCAGTGGCGTCGGGAAACTGCAGCGTGGCACTCATTGCGCAAAACTCCCCACCGCCGCATGCAGTTCGTCGAAGATTGCAAAATCATCCGCTAAACCAGTGGCGTGCAGGATGTCAGAGCACAATTTGTTCGGAGCAGCCAAATGGATCGCGCCGCCGCTGCGCGCGCAACGATCGCGCAACTCGAGCAGCAATTCCAGGCCCTGGCTGTCCAAGAAAGGAATGTCCGACAACTGCAAGACAATGCGTGGCTGACCTTTTCCGAACAGTGGCTCGCAGGCACTTCGTGCCTCGGCCACGTACTCGGTATTGAGTGGAAACTTCCCGTTGACGACGTGAACTGCCCCTTGAAGGGATACTTGAAACATGACCAGCATCCCTTATTTAAGAGGTAGGACCAACGTAAAGCACGATCCCTTGTTGAGTTCGCTTTTGATGCTTAATTGACCACCATGCAGCCGTGCAATTTCTTGCGAAAAAGCCAAGCCTAAGCCACTTCCAGTAATCCCTGAGACACGCGAATCACGGCTGCGGAAAAACTTCTCGCCCAGTCGTGGCAACTCATCTTCGGCGATACCAATCCCAGTATCGATCACATGAAAATGAATTCGCAGGTCATCCACTTCGACATGGAAGCGGATCGTACCTTCATCGGAGGTGTATTTCACGGCGTTCCCAAGCAGATTGACCAAGGCCGCGACGACTTTGTCTTTGTCCAGCCGCGGGTGCGGAAGTTTTGCCGGAAACTTGTGTTCGAACTTTTGTCGTTTTTGTTGGACTTGAGGCTGCAGCTTTTCGACGACCTCGTTCAGCATCCGCTCAAGGTCAACCTCGTCTGAGGCGATGGTTACGGAGCCCGATTCCATTTGGCTAACGTTCAGCAATTCATCCACAAACTTTGCTAATCGCGTCGCCTCTTCATCAATTACATTGAAGAACCGCTTTTGCTCGG
>JBBQRC010000014.1:0-18189 GCA_038215215.1 Pirellulales bacterium | reverse complement strand
AGGTTTCGTGGCGCGGAATTGAATATCACATTCACAAAGGCAATCGGGTGCAGATGGTGGCCTACTATCCCTATCAATCGCACGGTGCCAAGCAGAGCGTCAAATCAGTCGTTTAATACCAATTGGGTAGAAGGCCAGGGGGCGCTGTGAAAGCCAGATACTTGTTCGAATTTTGCGATCAGCCGTGGGTTCCCAACGGAGCGCGTGAATGCTTGTACGAGACCATGGATGCCTGCAACTCGGGGCTACGTTCTTTCAATCGCCAAGTTGCCCAGACGGTCACTAAAATGGCCCATAACCATCAGCTACATACGATTGTCGAGTTGGGGGCCGGTCGCGCGCCCATCACCTCAGAACTGGTCAAACGCGAAGACACCGTTGGGATAAAGATAGTCGCCTGCGATCTGGTACCCAATCTAGCTGCCTTTCGGAAGCTGGCGACTGATCATCCGGACCGCGTCTTTCCTATCTATACCCCGGTAGATCTCACCCAACCACAAGTGGCTTTGAATGATGCGGTCTTGGTTCTGGCCGGAGTCATGCATCACATACCCTTTGAGCTACGACTGAAGGTGATTCAAACCCTTTTTGCCACAAATTCACAAGTGACCATTTTCGAACCGCTGCTGCGCACTAGGTTGTCGATATTCTTAGCCCTGCTTTCATTTTTTCCAGCGCTGCTGCTGCCACTTACTTTTTTTTCCCGCCCCGGGAAAATGCGACGTTTCTTGTGGTGCTGGATCATCCCAATTGCGCCCTATATGTTCGCCTGGGATGGCGTCGTTAGTTGCTTGCGGCAATGGCGGATGAGCGAGTGGCAGCGGGTATTCGCAACTTTACCCAGTCAGCCACACGTTGAGTTTCACCAAGGGTTCAATTCATTGCGGATGTCATGGTGCGGAGTCGGCCGAAACCTCGATGCTCTTACTTCCATAGAGTGACCCCAATTGCTTAGTTGGAGCGTGTCGTTTAAAAACATTGGGTAGTGTGGGGTGGCGAGGTGGCTTGCGTGGCTTCCGCTGACTCGTCTCCATGGGGTGATCCCCGCAACGTGAATTGAAACGGCCCGTCGCACGTGGATTGGATGGCGGCGCGTGCGGTGACGATGTGGAATGCACCCAAGTCTCGAATCTGACGAGAGGATCGACGATGTTGCGCGATTGGTTAAAATCCTTGTTGAATCGAAACGGCCGTGGTGCGACTTCACGATTAGGGTCCTACCGCTCCTCAAGGTCCCGCATCCTTGGTCATCGGCGGGCACGTACGGCCGGTCAATTCGAACGGCTTGAATTGCGTTACGCGATGGATGCCACTTCGTTTGATGCCAAATTCGATTTCGGGACAGCTTCTTCTCCCTTGGAAAGTGGCTATACGCGCGTCACGGAGCGAAGCAGTTATTCCGCCAATGCTGGTTTCGGCTGGTCAGCCGGTTCAATCGTGGGTTACGATCGAGCGATAGGGAGTGCGGTAACGCGCGACTTCAACTTCACCAACGACGGTACTTTCCTGGTGAATGTGCCCAACGGTGTCTATCGGGTCAATGCGGTCCTGGGAGACACAGGGATCTACGCCCATGATCAAGTGGGCGTCTACTTGGAGAGTACGCTTCGCGATACTGTAACGACTTCGGCCCGCCAAATTGTCACGCGTGCTTACGAAGTCACTGTGGTCGACTCGCAGTTGACATTGCAATTGCGAGATTTGGGTGGTCGAGATCGCAACTGCGTCATCGAAGCGTTGGAGGTGACCTTGCTTGCGCCCGAGCAGCCAACCTTGTCGGTGGAGGATATTTCGGTAAACGAAGGTGCCTCGGGTGAGCAGTCGATGGCCTTTACCGTAACTCTGTCGCAGCCGAGCACGCAAGTTGTGCAGCTGCAATATGCGACCCAGGATGGCTCCGCGACCGCAGGCAGCGACTACTTGGCGACCGCTGGAATTTTAGAATTCCCGGCAGGTACGACGACTCGCGCGATTTACTTCCAAGTTCTGGGAGACACGGTAGTCGAGCCTGCTGAGTCCTTCAAACTCCTGTTATCCAATCCGACCGGAGCCAAGTTGGCACGTACTTTTGCGACTGCCACAATCCAAAATGATGATGTACCACAAATTATTACCGTGGACGTTTCTGCAGGTCCCTATTCGGAAAGCAGGACGACGGCCATTACCGGCACTGTCAGGCACAATGGTTCGACATCTAATAATGTAATCGTCACTTTGACCAGTAGTGACACTTCCGAAGCGTCGGTTCCGGGAAGCGTGATCATTCCAGCGGGACAGTCCTCCGCGGTTTTTTTTGTTCAAATAGTCGACGACGCAGAGGTGGATGGTAATCAAAGTGTTGTCATCACGGCGAGCGCGGTAGGCTTTGCCAACGGATTTGCTCCAATCCAAGTAACTGATGACGAGCAGCCACCCTTTTTTCGTATGTTTGATTTCGCGACCAGCGCGACGGGATTGGTAAACGGGGCTGCGCGAGTGTCTCAAAGCACCATGTACTCGGCTACTAGCGGCTACGGCTGGACTGGAGGCCGGATCTTTAGTGCCGATCGCGGCGGGGCAGCCGTGATTCGCGACTTCATCTACACCAATGACGGAACCTTTGTGACCGATGTGCCGAACGGGTCCTATACCGTCGATATGGTGCTTGGAGATGTGGGGTCTTACAGTCACGATAACATGGGCGTTTACCTTGAAGGAGTGTTGGTAGACACGGTTTCGACCGTACGCGGCGTGGTTACCTCGCGCACATTTCGTGTGCAAGTAGCTGACGGACAATTGACGCTGCGTGTGCGCGATCTGGGTGGCTCGGATACAAATGTAGTGCTCGAAGGCTTACGTATTTACTCATCTGCCTCGTCGCCGAGTCGGAGCGTGTATTGGCCCTCTCAAGTCGGTATTCAAGAGGCTGTTTTCACCAGCCCTGTAATTAATTCCGAGGGATTTACCACCTACGCAGTGTATTCCAAGTACGAGCGTTCGGTGAATACGATTCGTGTGTTGCTGCCTGCGAACTACGATCCCGCTAAGCTGTATCACGTAGTTTATGTGCTACCCGTTGAGGCGCGAGATGGACGACAGTTTGGGGATGGCTTGGTCACGGCGCGTTCTTATTCATTGCAGAATACTTACGATGCGATCATGGTAGCGCCTACGTTTACGGATATTCCGTGGTATGCCAATCACGCGAGCGACCCATCGATTTGGCAGGAAACGTATTTCCGGGACGTGGTTGTTCCCTTTGTCGAAACTCAATTTAAAACCGTACCTGGGGCTGCAGGGCGCTATCTTCTTGGCTTTAGCAAGTCCGGTTACGGAGCAGTCAGTTTGTTGCTGCGAAACCAGGACTACTTTGGTCGGGCCATCGCCTGGGACTCGCCATTGGCGATGAGCAATCCATCCACTGGTTACGGTTTTACCGGCATCGTTGGTACGCAACAAAATTTCGCGCAGAATTATCAAATCACTTCGCTGCTGAATACGTTGGGGTTGAATTTAAAGAATCAGCCGCCGCGGATTTTCCTACTTGGCTATGCGACAACCTATGGAGCTTTCTACGATCATCAGGCAGTCGCTGCCCAAATGTCGAAACTGGGAATTCCTCACGTCTATGACCCTGGGATACTTCGCAATCACGTATGGAACAGTGGCTGGATGCCTGATGCAATGAGAATGCTGTTCTCTTGAGTTTAGGCACGTCAACCTACGGGACCGATGTCAGTGTCTACTTAAGCTGTCGCATCATTTATTTGCAATTTTGAATGGTTCGTACCTGCACAATGCCTTTCATCCAGCAGACACAGGCTTTAAGGCGTTGCCTGTCACCAATTCACCAATGGCTTGGCCAGCCATCAGGCCAGCGGTGTTGTCAAAGTTGTAGTGAATGCCACCATAAATACGGCTCATGCCAGCCTCTTGAGCCGCCGCCTGAAAACTGCTAAACGAACGCTGCGCCAATCCGCTTACATCGTCCGCAGGAGGCCACTGTCCGGTGCTCCCTTTATCGGCTTGCGTGGTGAAGGCGTATCCATCGCCGTAAACCGCCGTCAGGACCGCAGCCGCAGCGGCACTAAATGTGCTATGCCCCGAAGTGTAACTAGGGAACGACGGAGTGCCCAACAAGTGAGTCCAAGCTGCATTGGCGACGGTGTCTAAGTTGCCGTCCGTATCTGCCTGACGGATGGCGTCCAGTGGACGCCAAAGGTCATAAGCATATTTAGCATCCCAGGACGCAATGCCGGCGTCAGCCAAGGCGAGATTCAACAATGCCAGCGTGCGTGCGCTCTCAATCAAGGGCTGCGAATGAGCGAGCACCACATCCATGGCAATCGAATTCCAATGGCCAGGCGGAGTGACGGTACCACCGCCATCGGCCCAGAAACCCGCTATTACAGTTTGATCGGCGGTACGCTCGCTACTCGTCGCCGCTCCTAGTCGCATCACCTGATCAACGGCTGCTGCGTAATCTGCGCTGCTCAGGTCCGGAGGAGCCTCGGGTCGATATTCACCAGCCCACTCCATAACGAAAGGTGTTACGTGTGGCCATTGGGGTAGCGTGGGGGGCGCGAAGTCGGGGAGAGTGGGGCGCCAAGTTCCAGGCAAATTTTGACTGACGTAGTTCCACGTGCTGGCTGAACCGTCGTTAGCACGCATGGCCAGTATCGCATCGGCCGCTTGTCGTCCTACTTCGATCCCCAGCGTTTTGGCGGGTCCATCAGCGATAGTCGCCATGGACTCGGCCAGAGTTAAATCCCACTTGGCGATATGAAACGGTAAATCGTACAGGGCCGAGGCGACGCGGTGCGCCGCCGTCGCGGCAGCGGCAATTTCTGATGCACCCGTTTGTTTATCGATGTTGAGCGCATAAGAAGTGTATCGGTGGCTAATGGCGTTGATCGCATCAAACATCGCCGTATGCAGCATGGCTAACTGCTTGGCAACAAGCGGGGGTGGTGGTTTGATGAGCAGTCCAGGAACTACTGACGAGGGTGCAGTTGTCTCACGGACTGCCTCAAGCAGTTCCGCGTTCCACTCCGCGACTACATCGCCCAATCGCAGTACGCGTTCTGTCGATTGCGTGCGCGCGCGCGGATCGCGGGCTGTAAATTTGAGATGATTGATCGCTGCAGACAGAGTCAACTGAAACTGAAATTTCCCTTGGCCGTCAGCCACGACGGTCTGGGCCGCAAGACCCGGTTCGGCAGCCTCAGCGGCTTCGGTCCGCAGGGCTTCGATCCGTACCGTGGTGTACGGCAGTGTCGTCCCGCGATAAGTCACTTGCGGTTTTAGCACGACTTGGTTGCCATTTAAATCTGAATTTGCATCCAGACCCACCTCGATGGACAGGGCATTCGCCAGATAATTCTTTAGCCCTGCAACCACCAGTAACGCATCTTGTGCGGTCATCCGATTGTCGTTGTTCACGTCGCACAACGGCTCAGTGCTGGCCGCAGGACGAATTCCCAATGTACGCACACCCTTGGTCTTCAGATCGGCAACGACGAGCAGCACGTCGGACGCTTGGACAGTATTCGATCCGTCAACGTCATAGGGCACGACTGCATTGTGCCAGCCTGTGGCCATCACAAGACGTTTTTCCAGTTGCTCGACAAAGGGACGCATGACGACGTTGACTTTCCGCTGCAAAAAATGCCTGGATAGGTTCTGTGCCATCTGGAAACGCGATTTCGAGCGCCCACACGGCTACCAGAATCATAGCCGCCGGCGGGTATCTTGTCATTAAATATCGGATAAATGCCAATGCAAGGTAGCAGTGGGTTAGACTTTAGCCCAGATGATTCACGCGTTTTACGTTCGACGAATTAATTATGCCGCAACCAACCAAACCAGCGGGGCTGCGCAGCCCGACGATTTTGGGCATGCAAGCGGCCGGTTGGGTCGTACTGGCCTGTTTGTGGCTACCTATCAACCGCGGATGCAATGGCTCCATTACGCGGCCCGTCGAAAACTTGCGGCTGAATCCTCCCATTCAGATGGCAGACATCGTTTTGCTCGGATGGATGATAGGGTGCTATGGTAACGGGCTGATGGCTGCGATGTTGCTCGCATTAAGCGTCATTTGGTGTGGCGAAACGCTCTGGTGGAGAGCCTTTATTGCACAATTAACCTGCGCGGGTGGCTTGTGCTTAATGACACTTGCTCTCAATCTAAATCCGAGTAACCATGCCAAAGAACTCACCCAAAATCTACTCGTCCTAGTACCACCGATGATCCTTAGCTGGAGTTGGATCGGATTGGCGATGCGATATAGACAACGTCAGTCGGCATGGGCAAGATTGCAGCACAGTTGGACTTTGGTAGGGCTAGTGATGCTGCAACTCCAAAGCTTGTTTTCGACAAAGATACTCTATGGTTATTGGGTTTCCATCGTTGGCTTCGTCGGACTTACCTTTTCGATTGAACTAGCGAGGCTGCGCATGAAGCACGATCTTTGGGATCGCTCTGCACCAGCCCTCAGGCCGCAGTTCACCATTCGGGGCATCTTTTTCTGGACGACTTTTTGCGCGTTGGTGGTCGGATACTACGGGGCTATCGGCCCGATCTTGAGTTGGATGTTTCCGGAACAATAACCCAGCCAAAAAAGTTTGCAAAAACTATGCGATCCGGAAACTGAGCCGCTTATACTTGCGTCTATCACCGCAGGTTCTTCTGCTTAAATTGCTTTTCTGCCCAGCCGAACTTCTATGTCGTACCCAACTTTAGCGGGAAATTCTGATGAATGTCTATCGCATCGCGGGATGTATCAGCGATTCCATCCCCCTCCGATCCTTCCGCGGGTTGATGGTCACTTTGCAATGCCAGCGACTGGGGATCGCGATCCTGTGGTTATTGGTGATGCTCACCAGCGCAATAGCCCAGGAGCAAAGCAGTGATACCGCGAGTGCTGGCACCGCGGTGAATGAAAAAGAGCGTACGATCTATATCCCTTTTTCGAAACTGCGCGAGGTGTTCGAAAAAGAAGGGCGGGGAGTCTTTCTCCCTTACGAACAGTTTCAATCGCTGTGGCAGGCGGCCCAAGATAAGCAGCGAGCCGAACCGCCAGCCAAATCTCCGCTCGAAGCGATCATCACTTCCGCTTTGAATGAAGCTTCAGTGGAGCGCGATGTCGTTGAGGTGTCCGCGACGCTATTGATTGAATTGATTAAGAAGGGGTGGCTGCAAATCCCGCTCAGGCTGAAGGGTGCCGCTATCCAGTCGGCAACCGTGGACGGTGAAGTGGCCCGCATCACGCCAACTTCCGACGGCGGCTATCAATTGTTGATTGAACATAAGTCGAACGAAGCTGAAACGATTGAATTGAAACTGGTCTATGCTCGCGCCTTCGTCAAGTCGCCAGGCCGCAATAGCGTCGCTTTTGATGCACCCCAAGCACCGGTGAATCGTTGGCGAATTCGCATTCCACAAGCGGGTGTCAAGGTCAACGTGGAACCGATGATTGCTGCCACGGAGGAAGAGGCGGGGGATAACCTTCCCGCCGCAGACACGCCCTCTCCGTTGCCAGACGAACCACCTAGCGTCGACCCAGCGTCGGAGAAGAAGAATGTAGCCTCTCCTCCGAAGGACGAAACCATTCTGCTCGCTTTTGTTGGCGCGGCGCCTCAGGTTGCCATCGAATGGACCCCTAAGTCGGAAGGTGCGCTGGGAATGACCGCACTCACCGCCGTCCAAGTGCAGCAAGAGATGTACGTTACCGAGGGAGCTTTGAGAACTCGGGCGACAATTCACTACGATATCAGTCGCGCAGAACTCTCCGAATTGACGATCGAAGTTCCTGAAGACCAAAAGGTGGTAAACGTTTTTGATCCGAACGTTCGTAAGTGGCTGGTCACTAGCGAGGGGGAAGTGCAGCAGATTTTGGTTGAATTATTCGAGCCCGCACGAACGACACAGAATCTGCTTCTCGAACTCGAGCAGTTCACGTCGGGTGAGGCGGTCAGGCAAGTTTCAGCACCGCGCATTCGCGTGGTTGACGTGGGACGCCAGCAGGGCACACTGGTTGTTAATATCGACCCGGCACTGCGCGCGGAAGCAACCACGCGGGCTGGACTTGTACAAATTGATACCACGGATTTACCACCGAGTTTGGCAGGCCAAACGTGGTTGTATGCCTACCGCTATGCGTCGCTCCCCTACGAATTGGGAGTCAGTGTCGAGAAAATTCAACCGCGGATCACGGTCAAGCAATTAGTGGAAAGCTACCTTGAACCAGAACTGTGGACGACGGATCTGTTGGCAGTTTACAACATTGAAGAAGCGGGAGTTTTTCAGCTCGAATTTACCATCCCAACTGGTTTCGATGTCCTCCAAGTGCTTGGACGCGATGCGTTGGGCGCGACCGCCGCCGCCGTCGATGCCTATTATTTGGAAGGAGATAGGCAAGAGCGATTGGTTGTCAATCTGGCTCGAAAAGCGATTGGGAAAGTCGCCTTGAACGTCCATTTGCAACAGCGCCTGAGCGATCCTAATCTGCTCGCGCCAACCGGCGAAGTATCCACCCTGTCGCTGGCGATTCCGCAAGCCAAACAGTTGCACCTGACGCGTGCCGACGGTGTGGTCATTCTCCATGCGCCGGAAAGCTTACGTCTCAATCCCAGCTCGACCACTGGTCTCCGCCCTATCTCGTTCAGCGAGGCCTATCAAGAACTCCCATCGATTCGCGAAAATCGATTTCCCAGTACGCGACCAGCCTTGGCCTTCGCTTTTGCCGATGAAGCGGCTCAGTTGGGTGTCAATGTGGAACGTCGGAAATCCTACATCACAGCCCGTCAGCGAATGGTGGTACGCCTAGACAGCGGTGTCGTTCGCTACGAAACCGTTATTTTTTACGAGATTCGCTACAGCGGTGTTAAATCGTTGCGGATCGACGTTCCGATTGAGTTTGCCGCCGATATTCGTAACAACAGCAGTGGCATTCGCGAGCAAGCGATCAGTCCACCGCCCGACGATGTGGCCGAGGGCTATGTAGCCTGGTCGTTGAATGGCGAGACTGAATTGATTGGCAACCAGGTGCTGCGTTTGGCTTGGGAACGTAAGCTCGATTCGTTGGAAGTTGGCAAGAGTGTGGCGGTCCAAGTGCCTTACATCAGGCCGATCGGGATCGATCGTGCTTGGGGACAGATCGTACTGACCAAGACCGAATCGCTCGATGTGTTACCGTCCGGTGAACCAACTGGGTTGAGATCAATTGATCCCAGTATCGATGTGATGCCTGACGCCCCGGTCCCTGATGCGGCGATGGCCTTCGAATTTTACGATGCTTGGTCCCTCACCCTTACCGCCACCCGCTATCAGCTTGAAGAAGTCAAACGCACCAGTATCGAACGGGCCTTGGTACGTGTCGTGGTAACCCGCAGCAATCAACTTGGATTTCAAGCACTTTATCGCCTTCGTAGTGCCCGTCAACGCCTAGCGATCGTGCTGGACGCCAAGGCCGAATTTGATGCCCAGCCAGCTCGTGTCAACGGACAACCCGTGGCCCTCGAACGCGACGATCAAGGACAATTGTTTGTACCGCTAGTCGGACAAGATCCTAACACTCCGTTTACTTTGGAACTCCGCTACTCGCTGGCGGGCGACCAGCGCCGCATCAGTATCCCGGAGTTTCCTGAGGATCCGGCGATTCAAAAAGTTTATACCGCAGTTTTTTTGCCCAACGAGTTGGCCTTGGTTGGCTCGTCTGGTCCTTGGACAGAGGAATTTCGGTGGCGACGCCAAGGAATATTGAAATGGGTACCGGAAGCCAAACAATCGGACGAGCAGTTGATAAGCTGGGTGCGGGAAGGGGTTGAGTCCCCGCCACCTCTTGCTTTCCAAACCGATGGCACGCTGGTGCTATTCTCCGCGCTGAGACCGCAAACATCGCCAGCAGGTGATTTGCAGTTGTGGGCCCTCAATGAAAATTGGCTGGCCGCCTGGATACTCGTACCCCTCGTTCTGCTGGGCCTGGTGCTGCTCCGCAGTTCGCTCCGCGTTAAGCTATCGGTGCTGGCTACGCTGTTGATTGCGATCATGATCAGTGGTGTGTTTGTGCCCACATTCGCGCAACAGTTGTTGAATGTTCCCCTCGCCACGGCAATTGCTGTGGTCGTCATTGCGTGGTCGGCTTGGTACTTAATGTATGGCCTGCGCAGGATCAACTGGAGTCGCGACATGTTTCGTTCCGCACAGCCGGTGACAGGGACGACTAGCGCTCCGGTAATGAGTCCGACTTCTGACGTTGATTCCGTAGCGGCTAAGACCGTTTCCAATGCAGAGGGAGGTCAGCAAGATGAGTGATTTCGCGAAGGTCCGAACGATCGCCTGGCCTTGGAAGGCCGCCCTGATATTGGCATTCTTGGCAACGTCTGCATCGATTGCCCAGCCACCTGAGAAGACCTTGACCGCGAATCCGTCGGCCAACGTTCCCTCTCCTGACAGTTCGTTGATTGATAAACAGTTTATTGATAATCCGTTGACTAGTAAACCAATGCGCGAGTTATACGTGCCTTATGAAGAACTCGACGTATTGCTCGGGCCCAACACGAATCGAGTTTATATCTCGCGAGAAGAATACGATCAAATTTTACTGGCGGCGCGCATCCCTGTGGATCGAAAACTACCGCTGACCGAGGCACTATTGGTTGCCGACTATCGCATTCAGATTATTGAAGGGCGGGCGACGATACAAGGTGACCTGCAGATCGAATTGCTAGATGATGAGTTGCACGCCTTACCGCTGCAGTTTGCGGGAATGGGTATACTTGCCGCGCAGTTGGATGATCTTCCGGCCGCACTCGCCAAGCACGATCAGGGCCATACGCTGGTCGTCGTTCAAGGGCTTGGCCAGCATCGCCTCAAACTGGACATGGTTATGCCGGTGACCATTGAGGCGGCCCAGCAAACACTGCAATTTCAGCTCCCCGTGGCTGCTTCGGGCAAACTAACTCTGGCAGTTCCAGGCAACGTAGAGATCAAATCGGGGGTTGAGGTCATCCGCCGCGAGGTTAGCGCCGATTCAGAATCGACTGAGTTTGAGTTGGTACCCTCGCCGCAGCCTGTTTCCATTTTATTATCACTGAACAATAAGAAACTCCGCGAACAAAGCACTGTCATAGCTCGCAGCGTTTTGGTGGCTGAAATTACTGCGGGTTACGAACGCTTGCATGCCACCCTTTCGATGGGTGTGCTCAACGGTGCCGTCGACGAATTTCGCTTTGCGATTGCCGATGATCTCGAAGTGAATTCGGTGACCAGCGATTTGCTCAGTCGTTGGTCGGTTGAGACCGTCGACGGTGAAAAGCAGTTGATAGCCAAACTACGTGGCCCGGCCACAGAACGCGTTGTCATTAACGTGCGTCTCGATCGTCTGCAGCCTCAACTGGTCGATTGGCAGATGCCTCGCTTTCAGCCGCTGGGAGTTGCCGGATATTCAGCCGTGGTGGGCTTGTTGATTGAGGCAAGGTTGAGCGCCTCGTCGATTCAAACTGAGTCGCTAATCGCAATCGAAAGTCAAGCTCTCACCGCGGCCTTACCAGAGAGTCTGCTGGCGGCTGAACCTGGTGCTCCGCAATTGAAAGCCATTGCGGCCTTCTACGCCGCGCAAGCGAGCTATGCCATCACGTCGCAGTTTGAACTACAACCACTAAGCCTGGATGTCAGTGGCACTTCGCTGGTCGCGCTCTCGGATCAAGGGTTGGCGGTGACCGGAGGATTTATATTGCGTCCGCAGAATGAAAAACTATTTTTCTTCGATTTCACCTGTCCCTCCAACTGCAGCATCGATTGGATTCGCACTAGCGAACAACGTGACTTAAAATTCAATCGATTTTCCGATGATGTCGACAATCAGGTGCCACAAAATCCAGCTCGCATTCGCGTGCTTGTGCCCGCGGGTGTGGCCGTCGACGAGCAACTGAACGTGCAGTTTTATGCGCGGCAGACACCTGCGAATTGGTTAAGCACCTGGGAGACGCAGTCGGCCCAACTGCCACACTTCACCGTGCTCAATGCCGACCATCAGTCCGGGGCACTGGCTATTCAGGTTGAAGACGATTTGTTGGCCACGCCCGAGTCGACTGAGGGCTTGCTGGTGATGAACAGCGAAGAGAAGGTGAGCTTCCATCTGACAGGCTTGGACACCGCGCTCGCTTATCGTTATGAATCACCGGATTGGCAAGCGACGATCAAAGTCGCTCGTGTCGCACCGCGTGTTACCGCTCACCTGCTTTCCTTCCTGCAATTGCAGTCCGAGTCGCTGGTTTCTCATACTGAGCTGATTGCCACCGTCGCCCACGCGCGCACGCGGCACATCGCGTTTTCTCTGCCGGAATCGACATCCACCGAAGTGACCATTCGCGGGCTCGGAGGTGTCGTGGTTAAGGAATCGACCAGCTCCGTTGCGGACGGACGTCGCATCTGGACCGTACAGCTCGCTGAGCGGCAAGCTGGTGAGGTACGTTTGGCTGTCGATTTTAGCCAACGCCTCGATACCAACCAGCCGCTTCAGATCGAATTGCCGTTGGCCAGAGCTGAGTCCATGGAGTACCAGTCGGGAGTGGTGGCTGTGGAGGGGCATGCCGAGTTGCAGATTTCACTCACGGAACATCCTCGTAGCGTGGATATCGGAGAACTGGTCGATGCTCAATTTCAGGTGGGTACCCGTTTGTTAGGTGTGTTTGGCTACGTTGGCAATGCGGATGCAGTTAGGGCGAGCATCTCCCGCTTGCCGGTACAAGCCTTACCCACCACCCTGATTCAGCGCGCCGAGCTGGTGTCGCTCCTCTCAGTACAAGGCTTGATTCAAACGGCAGCTCGTCTGCAATTACGTTCCAAGAGCAGCTACTTGGACGTGCGGTTGCCCGCAGATGCACAACTGTGGTCTGTGACCTTAGATGGACAGCCTGTTTTGCCGCAACGCGAGCAAGATCGAGTCATGATTGCCTTGCCTGCAAATCGGCAAACGCAACTTCGCGATCTTCAGTTGGTGTACGAAACACCTAACAAACAACTGCTGCTGCGTGGCCAATTACAGCTGCGGGCACCGCAACTGCGGGAACGCAATGAGCCTGAAGAAGAAGGTTTGGCTATCCCCTTGGCGGATCTCAAGTGGGAATTGCTCTTGCCCAGTGGATATCGCGTCACCGAAGTTGATGGAAATCTGGCTGCGAGCGATATGGCATTGCCGCATTTCACCATGCAACGCTTAGCGCAAGCTATGTGGAGATTGGGTGGCGGGTACCAACGAATCATGCCTCTGTGGGGCGTGACCAAAAGCCATGCGAGGGTAGTGCCCAGCAACGCGGCTGCGCCGGCGAACTCCATGGCCGCTGAATTTCGCGCTAAGAGCATGGAGAGTTCAGGCGCGGAATCGCAGCCGGGGTCGGCTCCGCGGAAAAGGTTGCCAGATAGCAATGCACTGGGTTTCAATCCTTTTGGTCCAACTGCCGAAACTGTACAGGCCGCGGACGACCCCTTCGCTTCGCCTAGCATACTCACGCCTAACCTGCCAAATGCTCCACAAGTTACAGCCGAGACTGCATCAACGGCCAGTGACGAACCGGCCAGTAACGAGCCTGCTAGCGACAAGTCTGCCAATAAGGTCGAAGAAAAAATGGCCAAGGGAGATGTCGGCAAATTCTGGGCGCTAGAAGGGGTCCGAAGTTTAACGATCCAATTGGGAGACTCATCGCAGGGAGAACGCTTCACACTCACTAGCCTCGGTTTTGATCCCCGAGCCACTGTCACGGTGACACACCAAGCTCGCCTGAACTGGCTAGCGATTGCTCTTGGCACTGCTGTATTCTGCCTCGGCACATTGATCCAGTCGCGCGTTCGGCTGACCACTTTCGTGTTTGTGCTGGCATTGGTCGCTTGCCTTGCGCCTCCTCTGACCGGCTGGGAGCAGGAACTTGAGCCTCTGTCCAATAGCGTGCTGATCGCAATGATTGCCCTGGTGGCTTGGCGTACCCTTCGTACTATTGGAAGCGGACTCGCCAAGTGGTTGGCCGGCAATCGGCTGGCGACCACCCAGTCAAACGGCTTCAAGACCGCCGCTGCTCTGTGGCTATGGCTGGGTCTAGCTGGAATGTGCCAGGCACAAACCACGGAGGCTAATATGGATAAAACTCCGGGGACCATGATCACCAGTGCCGAGCAGTTGGCAGATCTCCTGTCCGCTCTCGGTGCATCTGGCAAAGTAGTTTTGCCCGCAGACGCAATCGTCATTCCTTTTGATCCGAGTCAGTCTACAGAGATCATGCGGGCGGAAAAATTGCTTTTGCCCGAGGCAACTTATCTCGAGCTGTGGAAGCTTGCCAATCCGGATAAAAAATTGGCGGGGCCAGATCTGCCCGTCCACTATGCGTGGTCGGATGCGCAGTACACGGTTGAATTGCAGGGGGGAGAATCGCTGCGCATGACGGGCACTTTAACGCTGGAGCAGTTTAGTGATCAAGAGCTGGCAATTCCACTCAACCTAGCAGGTTGCGTGTTAGAAAAAGCCACCTTGGATGGACTTCCAGCGCGGTTAAAAGTCCTTTCCGTCGAGTCGCAGCCTTCACAGCAGTTGTCGCAGGTCGCACCCAATCTAGACGTTGCTAACGCGATGTTCATGATCTACTCGCAGGGCACAGGCAGGAAGAAGCTGGAACTGACACTTCGATGGAAAATCGACAAGAATAGTGGCTGGCGGGCCATCGTCGGAACGATTCCATCCAGCCCCGCATGCAAATTGGTTGTGACTGTGCCAACGGCCCACACCGAGGTACGATTTGGTGGAGACGCGGATCGCAGCGTACGTGAGACGACTCAAGCGAATGAGCAAATCGAGACCGCCGTCGACGGTGCTGGTCGCCTGGCGATCCAGTGGCGCGGCAAAATCGCCGAAACGGCCATTGACCAAGCGCTCACCGTGCAAGCGCGGAGCGTGTTCGATATCCAGGAAGACTCCGTCAAGTTCGCATGGAATGGCAGCTTCGATTTCCGGCGCGGACGTCGCGAGTCTTTCACGTTGTTGCTGCCGGGCGAATACCTGGTTGAGAAAGTTGTCGGTGACAACATTCGTGGTTGGACAACCAAAGCAATCGGTGACAAGCAGCAGCTCGACGTGGAACTGCTAAAAGCGGCTGCTGAAAGCGCATCTTTTTCGTTGTTTATCTCGCGCCAATCTGCGGTTGATCCTCAGGACGCGAGTGAGATCGAGGTTCCACAGATTGTGGTACCTGGTGCGATGTTGCAGCAGGGACAAGTTGCCATTCGCCGCAGTGTGATGTTGGAGGTGCGTACCAGCGCTGCGGTCGGCGTTTCCCGCATAGATGCCCAGGACGAGAGTTCATGGTTGGCGGCGCACCAGGATTCGGGGCCGCTACCTTTGCAAGCTTATCAAGCCTATCGCTACTCACAGGTTCCTTTTGATTTGAAACTGACTGTTGCCACTGTGCCAATCAGAACGACTGTCCAGCAGCAGACGCTGTTCAAGATTTCGCAACGGGAACGCAGTCTGGAAACTCGCTTGCTAATCCAGTCGCCAGACCGTCCTGTGTATCAACTGCAGATCAGCGTCCCGGCCGAATGGAAGCTGCAACCGCCCGAGCTACCGGGTAGTTTTCAATGGTCGCTCAATCCAGTTGGCGAGAATCAGCTTCTGCAGATTTATCTGGCCAACGGACATACTGGTGCGTTGTCAGTGATCCTGCGTGGTACTCTGGCCGGCGCGGTGGCTGCCGACACACCACTACCGCTACCCCAGATCTCTGTGGCTGGCGCGGAGCGCCAAACGGGTGCGATCGTCGTCCAAGCCGATCCGGCTTACGACATTCGCGCGGAGAGCTTGCAGGGTTGCGAGCTCGCTTTGTTGGATTCAGTGAACGCGTGGCTGGCGGTCAAGCAACGCGAATCGGCTCGCGTAGTGATCCGCTTTGACTCGGTAGGGTACCAAGGATTACTGCGCGTGGCGCAGCGAACACCCATCGTGAGCAGCTTGAGTGTCACGAACATCAAACTTACGGATCGCGCGATTGAGGAGACGGTGCTAATTGATGCGACCATTCGAGCCGCTGGAATTCGCGCATTCTCTTTTCAGCTCCCTAAATCCATGGCCAATGCGCGCATTCAAGCGCCACTGTTGCAGCAAAAGAAAATCACTCCTGTGCCCGATCAGCCCGAGCGCATACGCGTCGAATTACTGCTGCAGGATGAACTGATGGGGCAGTTTCGGATTGTGGTCGAAAATGATCGCGAGTTAACCCCCCTGCTACAAGTGGCTCCAATTCCCTTCATCGAAACCGGCGCAACCGACCGGCAGCTCATTACCTTGGAGAACGCCAGCCGCGATGAATTGGTTACCAAGGATCTTGTGGCGGTGGAACGCTTGGAGCGGGCACAACTGCTGCAACGATTTCGCGCCGATCTGTTGGGCAGCAAGTCATCGGAGGCCTACTTAGTGCGCGATGGGGCCGCCGATCCGCGGCTGACCTATCAAACCCAAACGCGCGAAGTCTTGACCACGGTGGATGCACGTATCGGTCTAGCTCAATCGCTGATTGTCGTTGATGCTTCTGGCACCTATCGCGCCACTCAAGAATTTCGAGTCGAAAACAGAACGGAGCCCTACCTAGAGATTGAATTGCCCGAGGGGGCGAGGTTGTGGACGGTCTTGGTCACCGGCGAGCCGGTTAAGCCAGGGCGGGTAACCGGTGGCAGCGGTGCCCCAAGTCGTCGAGTTCGCATCCCGCTTGTGAAAACGGCGGCAGGGGATCTGGATTATCCGGTAGTGCTGAAATACGGTGGGCAACTTCCGTCACGGAGTTGGCTGAGTCGCACTGATTTCCCATTAATACACACGGTAAATATTAACGTTGAACTCTCCCAAGTCCGCCTCCGCCTGCCAGAGAACTACGAGTGGTTCAACTTTGAGGGAACACTTGGCCGAGTTGATTCCGAAGGAGATCTACAGGCCGGCTGGCTCGCCTTTCGTACGCGGCAGTTATCCGAGTTGACGCAACTATTGAATTCTTCGAATGCGACGAATCCTTATGCCAAGGCGCGGGCATCGAGCAATCTCAAGCAGTTGGAGGGGACATTGCAGCAAAGCAATTCCTATTTCCGTCAGCAATCTGGCAATCAGAGTCAAGAACTTTCGAAACAATTGGATGCAAATTCATCGGCACTCCAATCGGCCAGGCAGGAGGTTGCGCAAATCACGCAGCAGCAGGCATTGGGACTCCGCGATAACCGCGCCCTGCTAAATGATCTCTACGGCTCGCAGGCCAACGGGCGTTCGCTCAACGCTCTGGACGGTGTGGGAACCAATTTTGATGTTGACTTAGCCGTTCCAACCGCAACGACCGAATCAGCTTCGCAATTCCAATCCAATTGGTTTGAACAAAACGAACTAAAAACGGGACGAAAAGAAGTCATTGAACAGCGGCTGCAGCAAAGTGAACCGGAAATTGCTGAGACGCGGAAAAGAATGACAGCTCCCGCACAGTTGAACTTCGAAGATCTAAGTTCAAAGGAACTCAAGGACGAAAAATCGAACTCGAGCAACACGCCAGCGGAAGCAATGGTGGGTACAGACGGGAGGGGTAGTAATCAAGCCGGTGTGGAGTCGCAAGTGCAACGCTATGAACTACAGTTACAACGCCGGTCGGCAGGAAATCGCGAATATCAAACTCTGCCCGGTCTTCAAACCGAGTCAGAAACCACCTCATCAACTGTGGCCGATGCCAGCACGCCCCAGTCCGTTAACCAGGGAGGTTATCCCGGCGGCTCGGCTTTCGGCTACAGTTCGGACTTGGAAACGATTATGGGGGGAACACAGTCTGCTGGTAGGGCAGGAAGTGGCATGGGTGGCATGGGCGGACAGACGAACGAGGATTTCCAGGTGCCCGTGCCGCGAGATCCACAAGGGATTTCGGAGGGGCCGGAACGCGACCAGTCCGGATCTTTCGCGAGGCAAGCGTCAGGTCAATCACCCAAACAGTCCGGCGATCGGAGTAGCTCCGCGTTCACAGCCAGCTTGGATGTGGAACTGCCCGTGCGTGGTCGTGAGTTCCTGTTTTCGACCCCGCGCGGTGATGTACAACTTTCCGCACAATCGATAGCCGTGCGTGACTATCAGCGCGCGGTGACCGTCGTGAGCATCTTGCTGACTGGGCTGCTGCTGTGGCTCGGCTACCTGCTGTCACTTCGATT
>JBBQRC010000013.1:0-18193 GCA_038215215.1 Pirellulales bacterium | reverse complement strand
AGATCAATGTTAATGATCCGGAGAACATCAACATCACCCGACACACCTTCAATCAAGCAAGTGGTGAAACGCCGCTGAACGTACTCAAGAGCCTGTTACTGAAGCAGCCAGATGTGCTGGTGATGCCTGATTTCGTGAATGTTGAAACGTTAAAAATCGTCTGTCATCAGATCATCACCGAACATCGATTTGCCATTTCACGCATTGCGGCGGGCTCGGCGATCGAAGGCTTACTCAAACTGCTTGCAACGTTCAAATCGGAAGCCAAGTCGCTGGTGAAAATCACCTCGGGCGTATTGAATCAACGGTTGATGAGGCGTTTGTGCGACCAATGTCGGCAGGCATTCCAGCCATCACCACAGCTATTGCAAAAACTAGGCATTCCACCGGGGCGGGTGGCGGCACTTTATCAACCGTATGTACCACCACCGCCCGAGCAACGCGTCGATGCCAAAGGCAACCCGATCGAGATTCCGATTTGCCCCAAATGCAACGGCCGCGGTTATTACGGTCGCGTCGCGGTGTTCGAGTTGCTGGTGCTCAACGACGAAATTCGCAAAGCGGTTTTGCAGAATCCGGCTCCAGAGCATCTTCTTCAGGTAGCGCGGCAACAGGGCTTTCTGAGCATCCAAGAGGAAGGGGTGGCGGCCGTGGCGACTGGAACGACCAGCTTGCAAGAATTGCAACGCGTGCTGGCGCCACCAAAGTAGCAGGTGCCGCCCCGCGACGAAGCGCCACGCTAGGCGACGGATTTTATGGCGGGCAGGTGCCAGCGGACTCACGGAGGCGCCAATGAAATGCCTTTGCGAGTAGAAAGCTTATGCCACGACCGAACCATGTTGGTTGGCGATTCGAACATCCTTCGTAACAATGATGTTTATGGGGTAGAGATCTTTGAAGAATCGGATGCGAGGGAGTTGTTGATGTCAGTTGCAGATTTACCGGAACGCCCAGCCTTTCAATCACTAGATCCTGGACTGGGAGAAATTCGGTCGGCACCGGTTAGCCGACTTGCCATCCTAGCTTTGATGTTAGGGATCGTCAGTCTTTCCGCCGTTTTTTCGACCTCATTGCTCCCTTTGGCCATGATTGCTGCCGCTTTTAGCGGAGTCGTTGTGTGGCGTTTGTCGACAGATCGAAGTGCCAGTGGCATGTGGATGGCGCAGCTGGGCCTAACCTTGGCCATTCTGGGTGCGGCGTGGGTTATTACCTCGACGCGGACCCGTAATGACTACCTGTACCGAGCCGCTGCGCCGCACGCTCAAACTTTTCTCAACTTGCTCTCCGCCGGAAATGTTTACCAAGCTTACGAATTGACCAAGAGTGAAGGAACCCGGCAGATTACGGGCACGGATTTGCAAGCCTATTACGAAAATCTCACCGATTACATGGCCGAAGATCACGTCAAGCAATTTCTAAGCGCGGCCAGTACCCGCGATATCATGTCGCACGGTGATCGATCCAGTTGGACCGTTTTGCGTGGAGAATCGGTCAGTGGGCATGCCCAGTTTCGCGTGAACCTTGTCATGGCAGACGCTGCGAAACCCGACAAAAAGAAAATCGCCATTGCGCTGACGCGCGAAAATCTGCCAGCGGAACTAGGTTCCACAAACATTGCAGTGTGGCATGTCAATGAAGCAGTCATCGTACCGGAATAGTCGGATCTATGGCTCGCTGTTTAATCAGTTTCGGAGCCAATATAGGCAACCCGTTAAAAACCATACTCTCAGCGGCGGAGCAGTTGCGAAGCCGGCTCTGTGCCGAGATCGAGCAGCTTCAGCTCAGTCGCTGCTTTCGCACTCCACCGGTGGGTGGTCCGAGTGGTCAGCCTCCATTTATTAATGCGGTTGCGGCCATCACGACGACAAGCTCGGTGTGGGAGGTTTGGCACGTCATCAGGGAGGTCGAGCGTTTACTTGGACGCGAGCGAAACCAGCGTTGGGAAGCGCGACGAATCGACCTCGACATTTTGCTCTACGACGAACAGACAATCTGGACGCCACATCTGAAAGTACCCCATCCGCGGATGTGCATGCGACGGTTTATTTTGGTCCCGGCGCTGGATGTGGCAGCAGGCTGGAAAGATCCGGTATCGGGTTGGACCATTGACCAATTAGCCGCTAACGTACGCAGTGGAGCGGGGAATTTCCTTCTTTTGGCCGATCCAGAGTCGCACGCCAGTGGCTTGCTGGCTGAAGTAGCGCGACGCACGGGGGCGATTTGGCAAACATCCTCATTCCCGCCTGTCGCGATCGATCCGTCACAACGCTGGCTGAGTTTGATTGAGCGTCCTGTCGCGAGTGCGAACAGTGATTGGCGAACTTGGGCGACCGAGCCAATAGCCGCTCCAAAACTGTTGATTGTCCTCGCGCCGTTGACCACTGTTGATGCAGCTTGGGAAGACGTTCACCTGCCTCTAGCTCAAGGTCTCAATCTCTGTCCTGGCGAAATGCCGCGGCTCCCGCATGGGCCGCGATACTTACTCGCCACTAGTGACAGTGACTGGGCCATTCAAGAGATGATCGCCGCGATCGAAGCGATGGACTGCCCCGTAGAGTCGCTGTAAAGACTCGTCAGCCAGCCCTCTCCGCCGCTATTCCTGCAGCGCAGGGCGGGGCCGAGGGAACGAGTGCGGTGAGTATCACTCGATAGATTACTGTCTCAGCATCCGCTACGCGTTGGCTTCCCGCTGCTAAAATCGCGACTAGAAGGAAGTTACTTACACCCAGGCTAATAGAAAGTGGACACTTAATGATCGATCGCAACTACTTGAGTGGTTGCATCAGATCCAAAGTGGCTGAAACCATGGAGAGGATGCCGGTTTGCAAGGCTTCGGCCGCGTCGGGGTAAAAGAATGGCGAGTGCAACGACGGGGGTGTCTGCCCCAGTTGTTTGATTCGTTCGAGCCGCGCGGGGTCAACGACGCCCAATCGGTACATGACAATTGGGACACCCGCCAAACCGTACTGGCTAAAATCCTCTCCTCCCATCACCGGTTCCATGGGCAGAACATTTTCGGTACCTAGGGCGGACTGAAACGCGAGACGCACTCGTGCGGTTAGGGTTGCATCGTTCTCCAACGCAGGTGTGCCTTCGGAAACCGTAATTACGGGCTCTGGTGCGTTGTACGCCTGAGCAATCGCCAACGCACGACGTTTGATCGATGCCAGCAATTTTTCCCTCACTTGCGACTTATAACTCCGCACCGTAAGTTGCAACTGGCAGGAATCGCCGATGATGTTGTGTTTGGTACCTCCGTGAATTGCACCCACTGTAATCACTGCCGAATCAATCGGCTTGATTTCCCTCGCGACGATCGTTTGCAGTGACATTACCAATTCAGCGGCCTGGACAATCGGATCGATGGTCGTATCCGGTGCAGCTCCATGTCCACCCCGTCCCTTGACTTCAATATCCACCGAATCGACATTGGCCAGTGAGAATCCAGGACTGACGGCGATTTTCCCAGTGGGTGTTTCGCTCTCGCAATGTAGGGCCAGCGCAAAATCTGGTTTGGGAAAACGCACAAACAAACCATCGTCAAGCATCGCTTTTGCCCCCGAACCGCGTTCCTCCGCCGGCTGTCCGATCAGCATTAGTGTTCCCTGCCACTGCTCGCGGTGCGTCGCCAGATATTTGGCGGTACCGAGCAAATTGGTCATGTGGATATCGTGCCCACAAGCATGCATGACGCCCGAAGTCGTGCCACCGGCCGCCAAGACGGTTTGTTTGGAGGCATAAGCCAAACCGGTTTGCTCACTCACGGGAAGTGCATCCAAATCGGTGCGCAGCATGACCGCTGGTCCAGTACCGTTGCGGAGCAGGCCGACGATGCCGTTTCCACCCACCTGTTCCGTAACTTCGAAACCCAGTTCTTCCCAAATTGAAGCCAGGAACTTGGCAGTTTCGACTTCCTGGAACGAAACTTCGGGATGTTGATGCAAATGGGTGTAGATGTCGAGCAGACGCGGCAGCTCGCGACTCGTCCACGCCTTCACCAATTCAGGATCGACCGCTTGAGCCAGCGGCGATAAGCCGCCGAGCGGCACAAGCCACGCGACCAAAACGCCGGCTGTCCTGACGAACGTCCGCAGATCTGCGAACAACTGAGTTATCTGGGATTGGCGATACATCAAGCTTCACTCCGATGGCTGACCGTGTTCGGAAGCCATTAATGTACTCCATATCACGGTCGAGAGAACCATCGGGCAAGCTCTGAATTCGGTCGTGTCGTCTTCGGCAGAGCGAAAAGTGCCCCTGATTAAAGGGGAGCACTTGTGTGATAAGAATCTATCGCTGAGGGGAGTAGGCTTGAGCTCAGACCTAGACGATCTTCCATTCTTTCATACGAGCCAATTCTTCCTCGGGCTGGCTACCGTCCGGGGTGTCATTGGTGTCGCGGTCAAACCAGCTTTCCTGAAATTTGACGTAGCCCGACTCTCCCTTGGCACCTTGCGCCATGGCGACGTTAGTCGTCAGCGCGATAATCGCGTCGGCCATGGCCACTTCGGGATAACACTTGGGCTTATTCTCCGGAGCCGGGTTGCGGATGCACCAAGCCCAGTGCTCGATTTCTTCCGTATACCCACGGCTGACCGGTCCACCCGCGGCTGTTTTGGCCGTGTTGGCGGCAGCGTAGCTTCCGCTAGCTTGTGTATCCAGGCTGTAACGTCCCTTATCGCCTTTCACGCTCACTTTGCTCGACGTGTCCGAGTCCTTGTAAAGCATGAGTTCTTGTTCACGGTCGAGCACAATCGTACCCTTGGTACCTAGCACAACTTCGCCGTAGCCGCCGTAACCGTTACCGTTGATTGAGGAATAAGTGACCACGATCTTCTTGTTGGGGTCTTGTTCGTAACCAGGCAGCGGCTTGCCCTTGGGTGGGAAATCCTCGGCTTTGTTGTAATAACCCAGATCAAAGTCGGCTTCGTATTCGGGTCCAGGGAATTCAAACATGCAATAAACGTGATCTTCCGCTTCACGGTCGGGTGGGAAGATGTGGCGACCACCGACGGCGTGCACGCTGAGCGGATGCGCCTTGGTGCCATCTTGTCGCAACGCGGAGCAAAAGATCGAGGAAGCATCCAATTGATGGCTGCCCAGTTCGGCCATCAGGCCCCCGCCGGTCCGTTCCCATAATCGCCAACGGCAAAGTTCTTCCATGGCGGTACGCATGCGATACTTCAGCGTCTTGTCTTCGTAACCATGGGCCTTGGCGTCAATTTCCTGATCGCTGTCCCAGCTCTCCCACTGAGCCACTTTGTGCTTCAGTTGCTCCATCTCGATTGGGTCGGTCGCCGCATCGAGTTGACCGCGGAAACTTTTCAGTTGATCGCTGATCTTGTTGACCTTGATCTCCTTACCGTTCACCGTCGCAACTTCTCCGCCCGGAAGGGGCATCGACCAGCTATCGTTGCCGGGCAAGTTACCGCGATGCCACTGGGCGCGAATGTGATGCAATTGCCCGAGTAGGCCGTAACGAAGCAGATGCACCGCGTTGTCGTACAGGACGCTATAGTGCCGCTGGTGGCCCGTTGCCAAATGCAAGCCGGTTTCTTTGGCGAAACGCGCCATGGCTTTGCACTGGCCCACGTTATGAGCCATCAGTTTTTCTGTCAGCACGTGTTTGCCTCTGGCCAAGGCCTGAATGGCAATGGGAGCGTGCAGGAACAGCGGCAAGGCGATGATAACCGCTTCGATGTCAGGATCGTCTAGCAGGGCTTCCATACCGCCATTGGACTGATCGTAGACCTTGACGTTGCGGCTAGCTTCCGCAAAGGAGCTGTAGCCATACTGCTTCATCAAACCAGGGCGAGCGGCCAGGGCGGCGTCGCTAGCCCAGTCGCCATGAAAAGCGCGGTAAATGCTGCTGGGCCGAATATCGGCAATGGCTTTGACTTCGACATATTCTGGGGTGCAGCCACCGATTAACACGTTGCCTTCGTCACCTGTGCCAATGACGCCGATGCGGACCGGATTATCGACTTTGCCATAGCCAAAGTACATCGCTCCGAGACCTGCTCCCGAAACCACGCCGGTGCCAACGACTCCTTTGATAAAGTCGCGGCGGGTGACACCTACCGCTTCATAATAGTTATCTTGTCCCGTTTGCTTTTGTTCGGCAGTGAGAGCTTGCATGACTACACCTCGTTATTTGTAGTTTTTAAGTTATTTGTAGTTTTGTATTCGTGAATCGGATTTGTTTTGGGAGCCATTGCCAGCGGTCAGCTTGGTCAGGGACTGCCCCTCCTGAACCCAGGTCCGGAAACGTTATGAGTTCGTCGCTAGCACCATTCTATGCTTTAGCAACAGCGACCGCTGATTTTCCGCTGCGGTTCCACCAAGCCCAAGGCAGAAAGTCCAGCCCAGCGAAGCGACCGGCATCGGTCGCAGCCAAAACAAACAGAGCGAGACATTCGACAGCTTGGAAATACGTCGGCTGAGAACCGGGATATCCGGGCATTTGCGACAAAACCACACTTACCAGAAACAGGCCCGCCGCGACCGCCGCCACGCGAACTAGCAGGCCGAGAATCAGCAAGATCCCGACGCTCATATCAAAAATCGGCAAGATTTTGTCAACCACTGCCGTGCTGAGGGGCCCTTCCCCGGGCTTGCGAAAACGATAGTAGCCCGCCGCTTTCATCTGCGTCGCGTTGGCTACCGTATTCAATCGCTGTTCGTACTGTTTCCATATCGCGTCGATGGAGAGCATGGTCGGTTTGACTGCGGCCTGCAATTCGGATTCGATCTTCTCCTTTTGACCGCGTAAGCTCGCCACGTTGTACATGGGCGCTTCATCCATGCCTGCCAAGCGGTCTTGGCTGCGTTGGTACTTGTAAATGTCTTCCGCGGCCTCGGTGTAGACCTCATCCAGCTTCGCGATGTACTTGGTTTCGACCTGCTTGAGCTGCTTGATTTGATCGTCGGTCAAGCCAAAATGCCTGCTGGCCTTAGCGGCCGCATCGCGAAATAGTTGATCAACCCGGGCCTGATCCAATCTGATTTTGCCATCATGATCCCAAATCAGTTCCTTGTATTTGTCTGCCAGCGGACCTTTAGCGGCCTTCAGAAACCCCACGGAGGTAAAGTCGTTGCTACGGACTTTGCTGGAACCTTCCATGTAAAAGTGCCAGCCGATACCGACACGCAGGGCCACCAAAGCCAAAATGCCGAAAATACCCAATTGAGCGTATGACTTCATAATGTTCTATATCGTAGGTGGGAGCGCGGGAGGGAATTGATGCGATCAGGTGAACATCGCAGACGCAACTGACCGAGAGTCCATTATTGTCGAACTGGTAAGTTTAGCCAAGCCTCAAGGGGTGTGATTGCGGGACATCCAATCGCTTCGGTCCGGTATTTCCACCTAGGGAAGCAATGGCTGCCATGACCGCGGAAAAACGTTGAGTTGCGCTCTCTAGCTGTAGCCTTGTCACCATTGGTGGCATCCGTCAGATAGGCTGGCGAAAAACAGTGACGGCGGACGGTGACATACCCAAGCTCGTTACAACCTGCCGCTTAGCCGCACGATCAATCGATCGACTAGCGTTCGCAACTGCGGTAGTGCGTCTTCTGGGCCGACTTATCGGACTTTCTCAGTGGTGGCCATTCCGCCCCGCCGGTGATTTGTTGGCGAGCGGAGGTTAGAATACCTCTCTAGCCACTTTAAACTCGACGCTTCCGGCATTGATATGTAGACCCGCAGGATAGACACCCTCAATTTTAGACCTACCTTCAAGGACCCTCTCCAAATGAAGACAACTATGCTGATCGCAGGCGTTATCGCTTGCCTGATCGCCCCGGCATTGAGCTCGCTAGCAGCAGAGCCGCGGATTGTATTTTTGGCCGGCCGGCCCAGCCACGGTTTCGGTTCGCATGAACACTTGGCTGGCTCGCGGATCCTTGCAGAGGCTATAAAGACCGCTGCACCTAACATTCAGTGCGAAGTCTATCCTGGTGGTTGGCCGGAGGACGAGAGTGTATTGGAAAACGCCAATACGATCGTAATGTACGCCGATGGGGGTGGCGGGCATCCTGCCTTGGGTCATTTGGAAACGCTGCAAAAATACATGGATCGCGGCGTTGGCTTTGTCTGCTTGCACTACGCTGTCGAAGTGCCCAAGGAGAAAGGCGGACCTGAGTTCCTGCAGTGGCTCGGAGGTTATTTTGAGACCAATTGGTCGGTAAATCCGCATTGGGACGCAAACTTCACGAGCTTTCCGAATCATCCTGCGACGCGTGGCGTCAAACCCTTTGCGGCGAACGACGAGTGGTATTTCCACATGCGGTTCCAACCGGAGATGAAGGGGATCACTCCCCTGCTGAGCGCTATCCCTCCCGAGTCGACCATGAATCGCCCGGATGGTCCGCACAGTGGCAACCCCGACGTGCGCAAGGAAGTTGCCCAGCGGCAACCGCAGCACATGGCCTGGGCCTACGAACGACCCAATGGCGGCAGATCCTTCGGCTTCACCGGAGGTCATTATCACTGGAATTGGGGACGCGAAGACATCCTCAAGCTCGTCGCAAACGCCATCTGCTGGACAGCCAAAGTCGATATTCCCAGCGCAGGTTTATCCGTGATGCAACCGACGGTGGACAAACTGGAGCAAGGTCAAGACGAAGAAACACCGAAGAACTTCAATCCCGAAAAGATCAAAGAAGAGTTTAAGCTGGTCAGTTCCGGTGCAACTACTAGCTCAATGAAAGTAGCCGTGGGCAACCCACCAGCCGCAAAACCTAAGCTGCTGTTTACTAGTCCAGTTGTTTCCGCGGCGACGACACCTGAACACCGAGTCGATCTCGAAGTGGAATTGCAGGGAGCGAAAAAGATATTTCTGGTAGTCACCGACGGCGACGACGGCTTTTCCTGTGACTGGGCGGACTGGATCAATCCCACCTTAATCGGAAAAGATAAACTGCTGGATCTGACCAGTGTGAATTGGACGATGGCCACCAGCCAATGGGGTAACGTACAGAAGAACAAGAATGCCGATGGAGGACCGATGCGGGTCAAAGGGAAGGCGATCGAAAAGGGAATCGGTGCCCATGCCAACAGCATCATCGGCTTTGAGGTGCCAGACGGGTTTACAACATTCAAGGCCTCAGCGGGGCTCGACAACGGGGGCACGGACCAGAACAACGGCACTACCACTGTTCGCTTTGCGCTCTACGCCGATGCACCACCCAAAATTGGCACTGGAAGCGGTGTTCAAGAAAATTCGCATGATCCGGCCGTTGCAGTCGCTGGTCTAACCGTGGCACCTGGGCTAGAAGCAACCCTGACCGCTTCGGAGCCGGATTTGCTCTCGCTCACGAACTTGGACATCGATCATCGCGGCCGCATGTGGGTTTGCGAAGTGGTTAACTATCGTCGCCACAATGGTGAGCGTCCCGAGGGTGATCGCATCTTGATCTTAGAGGACACCGATCAGGACGGCCGGGCGGATACATCCAAGGTGTATTACCAAGGGCGCGAGATCGACTCGGCCATGGGCATCTGCGTGCTCGGAAACAAAGTCATCGTGTCGGCCTCGCCCAATGTGTGGATCTTTACGGACGACGATGGCGATGACCAACCCGATCGCAAGGAATTGCTGTTCACCAAGACAGGCGACCCGCAACATGATCACTCTGCGCATTCGTTCCTGTTTGGTCCTGACGGCAAGCTGTACTGGAATTTCGGGAACACAGGACACGCCGTACATGATGCAACGGGCAAACTCGTCGTTGATAAAGCGGGCAACGAGGTTCGCGATCATGGCAAGCCTTACACAAACGGGATGCCGTTCCGCTGCAATCTGGATGGTTCTGAATTCGAAGTGTTGGGCTACAACTTTCGCAATAACTATGAGCTCACCGTCGACTCGTTTGGTGCGTTGTGGCAATCGGATAACGATGACGATGGCAACCGTGCGACCCGCATCAACTATGTGATGGAATTTGGCAACTACGGTTACGTCGATCAAATCACCGGCGAGGGCTGGCGTGCGTCCAGGACAAACATGGAGTCCGAAATTCCGCTCCAACACTGGCACCTCAACGATCCCGGTGTGGTGCCGACGATGCTGATCACTGGCGCCGGTTCACCCACGGGCATCACGATGTATGAGGGGGATCTGCTCCCCGAAATCTACCGCAACCAAGTGATTCACTGCGATGCCGGCCCCAATGTAGTCCGTGCCTATCCGGTGACCAATGACGGAGCCGGTTACAAAGCGGAGATTGCCAACATGCTAGTCGGTGAGCAGGACCGCTGGTTCCGACCGGCTGACGTCTGCGTGGCCCCCGATGGCAGTTTGTTTGTCACCGACTGGTATGATCCAGGTGTGGGTGGTCACAATATGCAGGATATGGAACGGGGACGATTGTTCCGTTTGGCTCCTCCGGGCAGCAAGTATGTAGTACCAAAGTTTGACTTCTCCACCGCGGAGGGTGCCGTTGACGCGCTGCGGAACCCTTGCCTGTCGGTCCGATACCTAGCATGGCAAGCGATCCAGAAAATGGCGGCGGAAACGGTCGCGCCGCTCAAAAAACTGGCGGCCGATGCCAATCCACGACTGCGTGCCCGGGCCGTTTGGGCACTTGGGAAACTCGCTGGACACGGAGATGAAGCGGTGCAATTGGCCTTGGCCGACAAGAACCCCAATTTGTGGATGACGGGTATCCGACTGGCTCGGCAACTGGATGTTCCAGTTGAGAACTATGCCGCCAAAGTCGTCCGCGATAGCTCGCCGCAAGTACGACGGGAGTTGGCGATCGCCTTGCGTTTTGACAAGTCGCCAGCCATGCCTCAGTTGTGGAGTCAATTGGCGGAGCAACATGATGGCCAGGATCGCTGGTACCTGGAGGCCTTGGGCATTGGTGCCGAATTGCGTTGGCCCGAATGCTTTGCCCAATACATGCGGTCAGCCTCTAGTGCTGCTGCGGCAGCGCGTCGCGATATCATTTGGCGCAGTCGAGCACCCGCAGCGGCGCGAGAAGTTGCCAAGCTGTTGTCCGATCCTAACCTCCCAGCCAACGAAGTTCCGCGGATGTTACGAGCGCTCGACTTCCACACGCAAGCAGATCGAACGGAAGCCCTGCAGTCTTTGCTGGTCGCCACCAACGCCACCAGCGACGCAGAACGCGAGCGTCGCGACAGCATCACCGTTGAAGCCATGTTGAAGTTACCTGAGCTGAAATTGAGCGACCGCGCAGACTTGGCGGCCGTAGTGGATCGCGTCCTCAGTCGCACTCCCCATCGCGCGGAACAATTGCGAATCATTCGCAGGCTGGGTACCAACGATGCCAATGCGCGGCTGATTGCGATCGGTATGGACAAGCAAGTAGATTCCACAAGTGTCGGTGCCTTCGAAGCGTTACTGGAGCGCTCTGGTGATGCGGAGTTGAACTCCTTACTGCTGTCCGATCAACCCGAGACCGCGGGTCGGGCGGCAGAAGTCCTGTCGCTCTGTAACGGACGGGGAGTCGCCAAACTGTTGAATGCAATGCTCTACAACGACAAGGCCATTGCGGAAGTTCGCACGAGTGCCGCCAAAGGCTTGGCGCGCACCGATCCGGGCGCTCAGAGCTTGATCGCTGCCGCGCGAGCGGGCAAATTGCCGAGTGAAGTCCGCTTTGTGGTAGGATCGGTCTTACGTTCGAGTCGGAACGAAGAAATTCGCGCAGCGGCCAACGAATTGTTCCCGTTACCCAAAACTGTGGCTCGAGAACCCGTGCCGCCATTGGCGGATTTGGTGAAGCAAGAGGGGAATGTCGTTAACGGAGAAAAGATCTTCAAAACGGTAGGTACCTGCGCGAATTGTCACGTGGTACGTAGCCAAGGAAAAGCGGTTGGTCCGGACTTGAGTGAAATCGGCAGCAAGCTGACTCGCGAAGCGCTGTATGTGTCGGTACTCGATCCGTCCGCAGGCATCAGCCCTAATTTTGAAAGCTATATCGCCTTGATGGATTCAGAACAGGTCGTGGTTGGACTGATGGTTAGCCAAACGGAAGATCAGGTTGTACTCAGAGATGCTCAAGGGATCGATCGCGAACTGAAGCGTTCTGAAATCGAGCAATTGAAAAAGCAAGAAAAATCATTCATGCCCGATAATCTCGTGGAGACGATGAAGACAACTGACTTGATCGACGTCATCGAGTACATGCTCACGCTTAAGAAGGGATCCTAGTTTCCTGTTTTGCAAAACGATTGAAATCGTGTCAAGGCACGCATGATTCGCACAAAAACTTATTCAGATTGGAACAGGTAAATCAAGGATGTCGACGACATACGAAGTAAGTCAGGTAGGAAGTCGCCGTGATGAAAAAGAGTTTTTGAATCTTGCGTGGCGGATCTACGCGGGAGATCCCAACTGGGTTCCCCCGTTAAGTCACAATATCAAAGAGTTGGTTGGATTTCGTAAACACCCATTTTACGACAATGCCAAGATTGCCAATTTTTTGGTTCGCAAAGATCGACGCGTAGTGGGACGCGTGTCCGCCATCATCAACCACGGCCACAACCAACGCTTTGAGGAGAAACGTGGCTTCTTCGGATTCTTTGAGTGCGAGGATGATGTGGCGGCGGCGCAGGCGCTGTTTCGCGCAGCTGGCAAGTGGCTCGCCGATGAGGGCATGACCGACGTCCGGGGTCCCGCCAATCCCAGTCTCAATTACGAGGTCGCACTGCTCGTGGACGGCTTCGATACCCCGCCCACTTTCATGATGACATACAACCCGCCCTACTACGAAAAGCTGATACTGTCGGCGGGTTTTGCGAAGTGCCAGGACATGTACGCTTTCGAGGGGATCGTGGCCATGATCGCGTCACTCGATCCCAAACTGGCTTTTGTGATTCAGGAACTCAAGCGTCGTTTTAACGTCAAGGTACGTCGCTTCGACCTCAAGAATTTTGATAAAGAGGTCAATCTTTTTCTCGAAATCTACAATAAGTCGCTAGTTGCAACCTGGGGGTTTGTCCCTCTGTCTGCGGCTGAAGTCGCACATCAGGCAAAGGGGCTCAAGCATCTGCTGGTTCCAGAACTGACAACCATCATCGAGGTCGATGGCAAGCCGATCGGAGCTGGCTTGGGATTACTTGATTTCAACCCAGTCATCAAGCAGATTAAGGGTCGCTTGTTTCCATTTGGGTTCATCAAGTTGTTAATGAGCAAACGCAAGCTCAAACGTGTCAGGCTCATGAGCACGAATGTTATTCCCGAATTTCAAAAGTGGGGCTTTGGGCTGCTGGCCTTGGAGCGCATGTTGCCGGACGTTTTGAAGATGGGCATCACGCATGGGGAGTTCTCTTGGGTATTGGAGTCAAACCATCTCTCCCGTGCCAGTTTGGAGCGGAGTGGATTGGAACGCAACAAAACCTATCGCATGTACGATCGAACGCTGGCTGATTACACCTGAATCTGGCTTACAATTAAATCCAGCTTCATTTTTTCTCCCCAGCCCAGTCGGCGTCGGCCAGCTGCTCGAGGCCGGGAGCTAACTGATCCGCTTCGTTGAGCGCGTGGCTTTCGAGCGAAGCGACCGGATACGAGCAGTAGTCGGTGGCGAAATAGCCGCTCGGCTGGTGGTTGCCACTCGCGCCGATTCCACCAAAGGGAAGGCGTCCACTGGCACCCGTGGTTTGTCGATTCCAATTGATAATCCCAGCCCGCACGCGATGCAGGAAATAATGAAAATCCTCGACGTGATCTCCTAAAAACCCTGCCGACAGTCCGTATTGGGTGGAGTTCGCTAATTGAATCGCTTGATCTAAACCGTCGGCAAGCTGCACCACCAAGAGCGGCCCGAAATGCTCCTTATCGTCCAGCATCTGGGCGGTGACGGCGAGTAGTCCGGGCGAGAGCAACGCCGGATGGGATTCTGAAAGACGCATCTCCACGATGGGTTCAGCGCCCGCGGCCAGCAACCGAGTTTGAGCGGCCAGCATGTGTTGAGCGGCGGTGGCGTGGATAAGTGGTCCCATAAAGGGCTGCGGCTCTGAAAATGGTTCTGCCACGCGCATTTTCGGGAGCATCTCCGCAAGTTTCCGCAGCAAAATGTTGTAATTGGCTTTGCCGACCACGATCAGCCTGCGGGCACAGGTGCAGCGCTGACCACTCGTAATGTAAGCGGAATGGATAATGGTGATCGCGGCGCGGTGTGCGTCGTGACAGTTGTGGACGACGAGCGGATTGTTGCCCCCCAATTCCAAGGCCAAGACCTTGTGAGGTTGACCAGCCAACGAACGATGTAGGCTCAAGCCAGCTTGATGGCTGCCTGTGAAAAGCACCCCGGCAATTTGGTCATCCGCCGCGGCCTGGATGGCCACTGCGGCTCCGCCGTGTACCAGATTTAACACCCCGGCAGGAATTCCAGTTGCCTGCCAGACTTTGGCGAGCCACTGCCCTACGGCAGGGGCCAGTTCACTCGGCTTAAAGACGATCGTGTTGCCCGCCAATAAAGCCGGAACAATGTGCGCCCCAGGCAGATGTGCGGGAAGATTGAATGGCCCAAGTACTAACATGACGCCATGCGGCCGATAGCGCGTCACGGCGACGTAAGCATCCGCTTGCTCCGTTGTTGTCCAACGACGTTTCATGATCGCATCAATTGAGTTACTCACTTTACCAATCACCGCATTGGCTTCCGTGCGTGACTCCCACAGAGGTTTGCCAACTTCTGAGGAAATCAGTCGAGCCAGTTCCTCCTTGCGTTCGGTTATCAGTTCGGCAAATCGGCGAACAATGGCCAGTCTCGCATCGAGCGTCGCTTCGGACCATGAAAAAAAGGCTTGATGTGCGGCTGCAATGGCTGCCTCTACTTGAGCGGAACTCGCTGCCGTACCCGCACAGACGAGTTCGTCGCCCGCCGGAGATCGGCTCTCGAACTCGGCCCCATCGCCGTCTATCCATTGACCGCCAATCAAGTTTTGCCCGTGTAAGGTCGCAATCGGCATGCTGATCCTTTAGTTTTGCAGAATGTGGCCGCAGGCATCGGTTTGCGGCAGTAAAGCCCAGCCTGCGGTTTCCACAGCGGAATGTGAGATAACTTTATTCTAGTTGCTAAAAAGCAGCACTCGAAAGACGCAGCGAATTGATTCGGGTAATTAATCGGGTCGTTGCATAGCCGTCATGTGTTTGTCATCTTATTACCTTTTGTGACTCAGTTCACTTTTGTGACTCAGTTCAGACGCAGCTTAATATTGGAAACAGCAATGGAAATAGTGGCTGGCAAAACAACTATCGGTTGGATCGGTACAGGGGTGATGGGGAGCAGCATGTGCAGCCACCTACTCCGCGCTGGTTTCTCTGCGGTGGTTTACAATCGCACGTCGGCCAAGCTGCGAAGTTTACTGGACCTTGGTGCCAAGGCGGCAAAATCGCCCGCCGACGTTGCTTCCCAGGCAGATGTGATCTTTACAATTGTCGGTTTTCCGCAGGATGTGCGCGAAGTTACCTTGGGTAGCCAGGGGACGTTGCAAGCGGCAGCACCTGGGAAAATCCTGGTGGATATGACGACAAGTCAACCGTCGTTGGCGGCGGAGATTGACGCACGTGCTCGAGAGTCTGGTGTGCATGCCGTAGATGCACCGGTATCAGGTGGTGACATTGGAGCTCGGGAAGCGCGCTTGTCCATCATGTTGGGAGGTGACCGGGAGATCTGCGATGCGTTGATGCCGTGTTGGCAAGCCATGGGGAAAACTATCGTCTATCAGGGGGCTGCCGGAAGCGGTCAGCATACGAAGATGGTCAATCAGATTCTCATCGCTAGCGGGATGGTGGGCATCTGCGAAGCGCTGCTGTATGGCTTTCGCGCGGGGCTCGATCTGGAAACGGTGCTGCAATCGGTGAGTTCGGGTGCCGCTGGCTCCTGGTCGCTGAGTAACCTTGCGCCCCGCTGTATCCGGGGAGATTTTGCACCAGGCTTTTTCGTCGAGCACTTTATCAAAGACATGGGGATTGCACTTGCCGAAGCGGAACGGATGCAGCTTGCGCTACCCGGTTTGGCACTGGCGAAACAGCTCTATCAAGCCCTCGCGGCTCAAGGGCACGCCAAGAGTGGCACCCAAGCACTATTGCTGGCGCTGGCCAACCTGTCGAACATCGAATGGACCACCAAATCGGCTTAGCAACTTCCCAAAATAAGTTACCGTATTGATTTCCCCTCACCCGCCCTCTCCCCCGTTATTCCTGCTGCGCAGGGCGGCTGCGAGGCGATGAGTGCGGTAACTTGTTTTGAGACGACGCCTTAGGAAAAGAAGATTGCGCGGTTAACATGGACACGGCTAAATTGAGCAAGGATGAATTGAAAATAGACGAAGCGGGCGCGAGTGGATCGATGGCAGTGGCTTCGGCACCAACAACGCGTTGGCCAAAGTGGAAGAAGTGGTGGGTGCGAGGGTTTGTCTTTGCGCTGGTGGTTGTGATCGCAATCGACGTCTCGCCGCAGAATGTTCCTGGGATGCCTAGCCTGCAATATTTCCTCCGGCCCGTGCTGAGAGCTACCGGACTGTGGCAAGGGGAGTGGACTTTATTTGCGCCCAATCCTGCGATCAACAACGGCTGGGTTTCGGCGGAGATCTACGGCGTGACATCCGTGGCCTCCGAAAATTCCAGCCTGTCAGGGCCACTAACATGGAATTCTCCCTATTGGAATCGCATTGGCAATTGGGAAAAATTCTATCGCTTTCGCTACGTCAACTACTACAATCGCTTGCCGTTTCGCGAGCAAGAGACCGCTGACGACTTTGCAGACTTCATTCTACGCGAAGTAGCTGGTCCAGCAGTTACTGCAGCCCGCTTGGTACCGCTGCGACGCGCCGGTGAACCGGCCACTGAGGCCAACACTTTCCTCGTCGATCGACAAGATAGTGGTGGCATTGAAGTGCGGCTGTTCCACAACAACTTGTCCATGATCATGCCGGAAGACGGTAGCTTCCCTCCCCGCGCGGAGGAAACTTGGATGTCTGTGAGTCGTAATCTGACAATCAGGAAGTTTCAGCCGTGATGCGTCTGTGGAAGAAAATCTGGGCGAGTTACGACCGGTTTCTCTTCGCTTCGTGCGATCCGCGTGCGTGTTCTTGGTTGCGCGTCGCGGTGGGGGTAATTTTGATTATTTACACTTCGGTGTGGCTGCTTGATGCCCAACGCTGGTTTACCGACGCCGGTGTCTTGCAAAACGCTACCGCTCAGGAGCTCAACGACGGTCACTACAAGTCGTTGTTATTTTGGCTGCCGTCAACGACGCCAGTTGTTACCGTTTGTCTGGTGACACTACTGGTGCAATCCGGGCTGCTGCTAACGGGCTGTTGGTCGCGGCTCCAAGCGGCCGCTATCTTCGTATGGCTGGCTTCCTTTCACCATCGCAATCCACTTATTTGTGACGGCGAAGACACCGTATTACGATGGTTGCTATTCGCGATGATTTTCATGCCGCTCGACCATCGCTGCTCGCTTTTGCGTTACCTACGCCGGCGGCCTAAATCGACGGCTACTTCCGCAGACGCCTGGGCACTGCGCATCGTGCATCTCGAGTTTGCGGCCATTTACTTGTCGACTGCCTACAGCAAATGGCAGGGAGTAACCTGGCGCGATGGCAGCGCTCTTTATTATGTCTCGCGCATGACCGACACATTCGGCAGGTTCTGGCTACCCGATATGCTCTTTGATACTCCTTGGATCGTAAGGTTGAGCACTTGGAGCGTGCTGGTGGTCGAGATTGCTTTGCCGGTGCTATTGTGGATTGGTCCGACGCGACGATTGGCGGTTGTCCTAGGAATCGGAATGCATTTGGCCATCGAATATTCCATGAACCTGTTTTTGTTTGAATGGATCATGATCGTAGGCTTGTTGACCTTTTTGGGAATCAAGAAACCCGTGCGAGAAACTGGAGAGCCTACTGGCGAGCGTCAAGCGGCCGCCTTCTGAGGCGACTCTGTCGCAGGGCTCACATTCGTGTCGCGCGACGGCGCAGAAGATCGTTCTCGCAGTTTTGCATTCTTTTCCTGCGCGCTGGCGATCGCTATTGCCCGCTCTTTACGCCGCCTCCAAGCGGCTTGCGCTTCGACGTAACTTTTCAGCAACTCGATCAGTTGAAGTTGACGCAGACGCATCATCTTGGCGAGTATGATTGCGGCGAGGGCTCCGCACCCAATCCAAATTGCGGTTACGGGTTCGATCATTTTATTTTTTCACCGGTTTGCAAGAAA